>JAAZLF010000114.1 GCA_012799425.1 Actinomycetales bacterium
AGCCGCTCGCACAGCGCGCTCTCGGTGGGCATCGGATCGCCCGGCACCAGTCCCTCGACCAGGATCAGCTCCTGGATGCGCTCGACGGCGGTGTTGCCCGTGCCTCTGCTGCGCACCATGTCTGCTCCTCCCCGGGTCTGCCCGCCGTGCGGCGGTCACGGCCCATCATGCCTGTTCCGTCCTCCGCCGCGGGCCGGCGGAGGGTTCTGGGCGCCGGGGATGATCCCCCTGGCCGCCAGGTCACCGATCGGTCACGACCGGTGCCGACGGGTGGTGGCCCTCACGCATTCCGTGATGTAGTGTCCCAGTCATCAGACATCATACGTCTGATCTTCGCAGAGTGGCGGACTTCTCGCCGAACCGCGAGGACGGCGTTCCACGCACCCGGCGCCTCGGCGCAGGGACCACCCAGAAGGGATGCATCAACGGTGATCAGCAATTCCACCGGCTTCGGCCGACGCGGCTTCCTCCGCGGCTCCGCCGCCATCGCCGGCGCAGCCGGCATCGTCGCAGGCATCGGAGCCTGCGCCCCCAGTGACAGCGGCTCGGGCGACAGCGGCTCCGGCAACGGCGACAGCGGCGCCCCTGCGGGCGACGCCGATCCTGACGGTCACATCAGCGCCGCCATCAGCTACGAGCTCGGCACCAACGGCTACGACCCGATGACCACCTCGGCGGCCCTCACCGTCGCGGTCAACTGGCACACCCTGGAGGGCCTCACGGAGCTCCACCCCGTGACCCGCGAGGTGCATGCGGCCCTGGCCACCGAGATCCCCTCCGCCGATGGCGACACGGTGGACGTCACCCTCCGCGAGGGCGCTGTCTTCCACGACGGCTCCCCCGTCACCGCCGAGGATGTCGTGTTCTCCTTCGGGCGGGTCCAGGACCCGGATAACGCGTCCCTGTACTCCCAGTTCATCCCGTTCATCGAGAGCGTCGAGGCGAAGGACGAGACCACGGTGACGTTCACCCTCGCCCACCCCACCGGCGTGTTCGCCGAGCGCCTCTCGACGGTGAAGATCGTCCCGAAGGCCGCGGTCGAGGCCGACGCCACGGAGTTCGACTCGAACCCGGTGGGCAGCGGCCCCTGGAAGATGACCGACAACTCCGCGGCCTCGAAGATCGTCGAGTTCGAGCGCAACGACGACTACAACGGCCCGATGCCCGCCCAGGCGAAGACCATGAGCTGGCAGGTGATCCCGGATCCCTCGACCCGCACCAACGCTCTCCAGTCCGGCACGGTGCAGGCGATCGACTCGGTCCCCTACCTCTCGATCGACCAGCTGGAGTCCACCGGTGACGTCGAGTCCGTGGGCGGGTTCGGGCTGCTGTTCGCGATGTTCAACAACAGCGAGGACAACCCCTTCCACGACGTGAAGAACCGTCAGGCCTTCCTCTACGCGATCGACATGGACAAGGTCATCGAGACCGGGCTCTCCGGCCAGGCCGAGGCCGCCAGCTGCTTCGTCCAGACGGACCACCCGAACTACAAGGAGGCCTCGACCGTCTACTCGCTGGACACCGAGAAGGCGAAGAGCCTGTTCGAGGAGACCGGCCTGACCACCTTCCGGATGCTGTGCACCGATCATGACTGGGTCGCCCAGTGCACTCCGATCATCCAGGAGGCGCTGACGGCCGCGGGCGTCGAGGTGCAGTTCGAGCAGAAGCAGTCCGCCGACGTCTACACCACGATCGACGGCGAGCCGGGCAGCTTCGACGTGGTGATCGCCCCCGGCGACCCCTCTGTCTTCGGCAACGACCCCGACCTGCTCATGCGCTGGTGGTACGGCGGTGACGTCTGGACCGACGGTCGCATGCACTGGAAGGGCCAGGAGTCCTACGAGCAGGTCCAGTCGCTGCTGGACCAGGGACTGGAGACCACGGACGCCGCGGAGCAGGAGGCCACCTGGGGAGAGCTGTTCGATCTGCTCTCCGACGAGGTGCCGCTGTACCCGCTGCTGCACCGCAAGGCACCCACGGCCTGGGACTCCTCCACCCTGGTGGACTTCCAGCCGATCTCGCTGACCGGTCTCAGCTTCGTCGACGTCGCCTCGACCCAGGGCCCCTGATCCGCCGGGGCGGAGCCGACGTCTTCCGTCGGCCCCGCCCCGCGGTCCGGGCCTCCCTCGCTTCTTCCCTGCTTCTTTTCCTGCCACTGCCATGCCACGGAGGACCTCGTGTCCCAACTCGTCCGACTGATCGGGCGGCGACTGATCGCACTGCCGATGATGATCCTCGGCGTCACCCTGCTGGTGTTCGTGATCATGTCGTTCTCGCCCTCAGATCCCGCACGTCTCGCACTCGGGGAATCCGCCTCCCCCGAGGCGCTGGAGATGTACCGGGAGGCCAACGGGCTCAACGACCCGATCTGGCTGCGCTACTTCACCTTCCTGGCCGGCATGGTCCGCGGTGACCTCGGCACCACCAGCGGGAACGTGCCGGTGACCGACGTGGTCGCCCAGGCCTTCC
>JAAZLF010000013.1 GCA_012799425.1 Actinomycetales bacterium
GGAGGCGAGCCGCGGATCACGCAGGTCCGGATAGAACTCGTCGAGCTGCGCGGGGGTCAGCATCCCCTTGTAGACCATCACGCGGGTGGACAGGGAGGGGAAGTACCCGGCGGTGGTGTGTTCGACGCGGCGGCGCAGCGCGAAGACGGCGCGCTCGAGAGCGAGTCCGTTCCGCTGTCCGGCGGCGTCGGCGACGAACACATGCACGAAGTCCGGCCGCACCGCCTCGGCGGAAGGGCCCACCAGTCCGTCCGTCACCGGGACGTCCCGCGTGCCCAGCAGGAGCAGGCCCTCCTGCTCGGCGATGGTGCGGAGCGCATCCAGGACGCTGCGGCGGCCCGCGGGGTCGCGGGGCACGAAGGCGATGCCGGCGGCGTAGGCGCCGCGCGGCGGGAGGTTTATGCCGCTGACCTCCCGCAGGAACTGATCGGGCAGCTGGAGCAGGATGCCGGTGCCGTCCCCGGTCTCCTCCTCGGCGCCGACGGCGCCGCGGTGCTCGAGGTTGCGCAGCGCGGTCAGGGCGTGCTCGACGATGTCGTGCCCGGGGCGGCCGCGGAGCGTGGCGATCATCGCCACGCCGCAGGAGTCGACCTCACGGGCGGGGTGGTAGAGGCCCTGCGCAGCGGGGAGGGCGGAGAAACGGGTGTGCAGAGGGAGCATGACGCGAGGAACCCTTCGAACGGGCGGCCGATGACGTGCTCGTCATCCATGACGAGCTCCCGGTACGGGGAGCTCGCCGACCGTCCTGGCGATCTGCGTCGCTCAGGGTGCGCGGAGCCCCTAGGTGCCGGGGGTGGTGTCCCGGTCAGTGGAGGGAGGGGTCCCGGACTTCTCGGTCTCGTCCTCGTCAGGGCCGTTGCCCGCAGTCTGCGCGGGCAGCTCGAAGGAGCCGTCGGCGGCGACGACCTCTCCCCCGCGCCGCTGCTTGCGGAGCGTGAGGAGCACGAACGCGGCGATGCCGATCAGCGCGGTCACCAGCGCGATCAGGGTGTGGATGCGCATGTCGCCGATCATCAGCACCGGCTCGCTGCGGATCGCATCGATCCAGGCGCGGCCCGTCGAGTAGATCGCCACGTATGCCCAGAAGACTCGGCCGCCCGCCCAGCGGAAGCGGTGGCTGAGGAACAGCAGCACCGCGAGCCCCGCGAGGTTCCACAGCTGCTCGTACAGGAACGTGGGATGGTAGGTGCCGGGCTCGCAGCCGCCGATGGTCATGCCGTTGGTGACGCAGGTGACGTCCCACGCCCACCAGGCGTCGAGCGGAGGTCCGTAGAGCTCCTGGTTGAACCAGTTCCCGAAGCGGCCCAGCACCTGCGCGATCAGCAGGGTGGGGCCGATGGTGTCGGCCAGTGCGGTGAAGGAGACACCCTTGAGGCGGGCCATGATCCAGACGGCGATCGCGCCGCCGACCACGCCGCCGTAGATCGCGAGACCGCCCTGCCAGATGTACAGCACGGACAGCGGGTCGCCGTCGGGGCCGAAGAACGGTTCCGGCGAGGTGAGGACGTGCCAGATGCGAGAGCCGATGATCCCGGCCACGACCGCCACGAAGACGATGTCGAACAGGGTGTCGCCGTCGCCGCCGCGCTTCTCCCACCGCTTGGTCGCCCACCACAGCGCCACACCGATCCCGGCGAGGATGCACAGGGCGTAGAAGTGGATCGTGAGGGGCCCGAGGGAGATCGCGGAGATGGGCGAGCTGGGGATCATCGCGTCCTCTCCTGTTCTGGTGTCATCGTCTCAGGCGCGGGCGCGCTCGACGCCGCTGCGGAGATCATCGGCCACTGCGGCCAGGGCGCGGCGGGCGCCGGCGGCGTCGCCCTGGTTCTCGAGCAGGGCCCGCACGAAGGCGGAGCCGACGATCACTCCATCAGCGTACGCCCCGACCTGCGAGGCCTGTTCACCGTTCGAGACGCCCAGTCCCACGCAGACGTTCTTCGCGCCGGCGGCGCGCGTGCGCTCGACCAGCCCCTCCGTGGCTGCGGAGACGCTCGCGCGGGTGCCTGTGACACCCATGGTGCTCGCCGCGTACACGAAGCCGCGGGTATGGGAGACGACGTGCTCGAGACGGTCGCGAGGAGAGCTCGGAGCGACCAGGAAGACGCGGTCCACGCCGTGCTCCTCGCTCGCCGCGATCCAGTCGGCGCCCTCATCGGGGATCAGGTCCGGAGTGATCACGCCGGCGCCGCCGGCGGCCGCAAGGTCGCGGGCGAAGGCGCCAGGTCCGTAGGCGAGGATCGGGTTGAAGTAGCTCATCACCAGGATCGCGGCGCCACGGCCGGAAAGGGCCTCGACGGCCCCGAGCACGTGGCGGGTGCGGGTGCCGCTCTCGAGGGCGGCCGCGGCGGCTTCCTGGATCACCGCGCCGTCCATGACCGGGTCGGAGTACGGCAGGCCCAGCTCGATCATGTCGGCGCCGTGATCGATGAGGATCCGCGCGGCCTCGATCGAGCGATCGAGGTCCGGGTAGCCGACAGGCAGGTAGCCGATCAGTGCGGCGCGGTTCTCCGCCCGGGCCCGGTCCAGGACGTCGTCGGCGCGCAGCCGGGGGGTGTCTGCGGTCGTCATCGGGACTCCTCTGACTGCTCGGACTGGTCGGACTGGTCGGGAGAGGCCGCGCGCGCCGCGGCGCGCAGAGCGGTCAGGTCGGAGCGTGCAGGTTCATCGCCCACCAGGCCGAACCACCTCGAGGCGGTGTCGACGTCCTTGTCCCCGCGGCCGGAGAGGCTCACCAGGATCACGGCGTCCTCCCCCAGCTCACGGCCAAGCGCGAGCGCCCCGGCGAGGGCGTGCGCGGACTCGATGGCCGGCATGATGCCCTCGGTCATCGACAGCAGCGCGAAGGCCTCCATGGCGGGAGCGTCGTCGATGGCGCGGTACTCGGCGCGGCCGATGTCCGCGAGCCAGGCGTGCTCGGGGCCGACGCTGGGGTAGTCCAGGCCTGCGGAGACGGAGTGGGACGGGATCGTCTGGCCGTCCTCGTCCTGCATCACGAAGCTGCGTGCGCCGTGGAGCACCCCGGCGGTGCCGCCCGTGATGGTCGCGGAGTGGCGACCCGAGGAGACTCCGTCGCCTCCGGCCTCGCAGCCGACCAGGCGCACCGGCGGGTCGGTGTCGTCGAGGAAGGCGTGGAAGATGCCCATCGCATTGGACCCGCCGCCCACGCAGGCGACGACCGCGTCGGGGAGGCGCCCCACCCGCTCGAGGGTCTGGGCCCGCGCCTCTTCGCCGATGATCCGGTGGAAGTCGCGGACCATCGCCGGGAACGGGTGCGGCCCGGCCACGGTGCCCAGCAGGTAGTGGGTGGTGTCGACGTTGGCGACCCAGTCCCTGAACGCCTCGTTGATGGCGTCCTTGAGGGTGCGGGAGCCCTGCTGGACGGCCACGACGTCCGCCCCGAGCAGTCGCATGCGGGCGACGTTCAGCGCCTGGCGCTCGGTGTCCTCGCCGCCCATGTAGATCGTGCAGTCCAGGCCGAACAGGGCCGCGGCGGTCGCGGTGGCGACGCCGTGCTGGCCGGCACCGGTCTCGGCGATCACGCGGGTCTTGCCCATGCGCTTGGTCAGCAGCGCCTGGCCGAGCACGTTGTTGATCTTGTGGCTGCCGGTGTGGTTCAGGTCCTCGCGCTTGAGCAGGATGCGGGCACCGCCGGCGAGCTCCGAGAAGCGCGGGGCCTCGGACAGCAGCGAGGGACGGCCCGTGTACTCGGCGGCCAGGCGCCGCAGCTCGGCGATGAAGTCGGGGTCGACGATCGCCTTCTCGTACATCTCGGTGAGCTCATCGAGGGCGGGCACGAGCGCCTCGGGCAGGAACCGGCCCCCGAAGTCACCGAAGTAGGGGCCCTCCTCGGAGCGCAGCTCCGAGGTGGGGCTGGTCAGATCGGGCAGGATGCGCTCTGAGCTGTTCATGCCTGAGCTCCTTCGGGGACGGGGCGGCCGCGGCGCGCGACCTGGCGGTACGAGGCGGCTTCGGCGGCGGGATCGCCGGAGGTCACCAATGCCTCGCCGACCAGCACGGCGTCGGCGCCCGCAGCGGCGTACTCCTCGACGTCGGCGCGCGTGGCCACCGCCGATTCGCCGATCGCGAGCGGTCCGGCGGGGATCCTGCGCAGCAGCGCGGTCGCGCGGCCCAGATCCACCGTGAGGTCCTTGAGGTTGCGGGCGTTGACCCCGATGATGTCCGCCTCGAGGGCGAGCGCGCGTTCGAGCTCCTCCTCGGTGTGGGTCTCCACCAGTGCCTGCATGCCGAGATCGGCGGCGAGGTCGTACAGGTCCCGCAGCTGCGCATCATCGAGCGCGGCGACGATCAGCAGGATGAGATCTGCGCCGTGCGCACGCGCCTCGAACACCTGGTAGGGCTCGACCATGAAGTCCTTGCGCAGCACCGGGACGCCGACCCGGGCGCGCACCGCGTCGAGATCGGCCAGAGTGCCCCGGAAACGTCGCTGCTCGGTCAGGACGCTGATCGCGGAGGCGCCGGCCCCGGCGTAGGTCGCGGCGAGCTCGGCCGGCTCAGGGATCTCCGCCAGCGCCCCCTTGGAGGGGCTGGAGCGCTTGACCTCGGAGATCAGGCCCATGGTGCTGCCGTCGCCGACGATGCCGGCCCGTGCGTCCAGGGCGGGTGCCGCGGCGCGGGCGAGACGCTCGATCTCGGCGTCGGGCACGGCGGTTCGGCGGGGTGCCAGGTCCTCGCGAACTCCGGCGATGATCTCGTCGAGCACGGTTCCGGTGATGGTCACGCAAGCCTCCTGCAGCAGGTCGGAGCGGGGGCGGCACGACGGGCCGCCGGGGACGTCGGGATGCGGTTCAGCCGCCGACGTAGGAGATCGGGGCGAGGAACCAGAATGCCGGCAGGTTCCGCAGCACGGTGTACAGCACTGCGACGGCCACCAGTGCCAGCAGCACAGCGCGCGAGGGCATGAGATCCGTGGCCAGGCCGCGGGCGCGGCGCACGGCCCAGGTGACCAGACCGGTGGCGATCAGGGGGATCGCGACCGTCACCAGCGCGTTGTTCCTCAGCGCCAGCAGCAGATCGCCCGTCAGCAATGCATGCACCGAGCGGATCGCACCGCAACCGGGGCATTCGATCCCGGTGAGATGGTTGAGGATGCACAGCGGGATATGCGTGCGGAACGGGTCGAAGACCAGCTGCACGCCGATGGCGAGGGCGAGACCGCCGGCACCGATCGCGACCGGGAGGAGGACCCGTCGGGGGCCGCGGGCGGGAGCGTCGGGCACGGCGCCGCCGTGTCGCTCCCGCGCCGCCGCGGTCACCTGGCGTCGGCCTCGGCAGGCCGCTCGGAGCGCGCGTTGTGGTCGGCGCTGCCCTCGGCGGTCCGGGCGGCGGGCCCGACACCGTATTCGCGGGGCTGGCCGAGGCCGGCGAGCGAGAGCACGATCCCGACCACGAGCGACACCACGATGATCCCGGCACCGATCCACATGAGGATGTCCATGTCCGCGAGGATCATGCCTGCGGCGATCGGGACGGAACCGGCGACGATGCCGAGGTTCATGGCCCAGGCCGCGATGGTCTTGCCCTCATTGTGATGCGGGGGCGGCGGCACAGCGTAGGTCTTCGGCATGATCCTTCTCCAGTCAGGGTCCCTGTCGACGCCATTGTGCCACGTCATCACCGGACACAGGGCTCGGGTCCACGGCGTGGCGGCACGGTCCCCGAGAACCGGGTGAGCAGCATCACCGCGAGGTGCGCGGGTCCTCCTCGGCGGACTGTTCGACGCCGTCAGCGGCCGCGTCCTCCCCTGTGCCGTCGAGACTCGGATCCTCACCGCGGGTGAGCGCGTCCCAGGCCGCAGCGGGATCCTGCCCGGGGTCCGCCGTGGCGATGACCGCCGCGCTGCGGTACCGGGTGCCGACCGGCCAGTTCCGACCGATGACCAGCACCAGCACCCCGATCGCCGCCACCGCGAGTGCGGGGAGGAGTGCCACCAGGGGCCAGGTGGTGGTCTCGGCCTGGACGGTCGAGCCGAGCACCCCGGTGGCAGAGGCGACCGCGGAGCGGGACGCCTCCTCGGGAGCGCGCAGGGCGTCCAGGGCGCTGAGCCCGGAACCGGCACC
>JAAZLF010000115.1 GCA_012799425.1 Actinomycetales bacterium
CGCAGCTTCCTGACGGGCGGGCTGGTTCGAATCGAGATGGAGGAGGTTCTCCGGGATCTCTCGGCCGAGCTTCCGCATCGCCTGCGCCCAGAGCTTGCCTGCGCGGTAGGAGGAGCGGACCATGGGCCCGGCCATCACCGCGAGGAAGCCCATCTCCTCGGCGGCATGGGACAGCGCGACGAACTGCTGGGGCTTGACCCAGCGGTCGATCGGGTGATGCAGCTTCGAGGGCCGCATGTACTGGGTGATCGTGATGATGTCGCATCCGGCCTCGTGCAGGCGCTGCATCGAGTCGAGGATCTCCTCATCCGTCTCGCCCATGCCGAGGATGAGGTTCGACTTCGTGATCATCCCGGCGTCCTTGCCCATCGAGATCACGTCCAGCGAGCGCTCGTAGCGGAAGGCGGGTCGGATCTGCTTGAAGATCCGCGGGACGGTCTCGAGGTTGTGGGCGAACACCTCGGGCTTCGCCTCGAACACCTGCTCCAGGTGCTGGCCGTTGCCCTTGATGTCGTCGATCAGGAGCTCGACCCCGGTGCCGGGGTTCATCGTGTGGATCTGCTCGCAGGTGCGGGCGAACAGCCCGGCGGCACCGTCCTCGAGGTCATCGCGGGCCACACCCGTGATGGTCGAGTAGCGCAGGCCCATCTCCTTGACGGACTGCGCCACCTTGAAGGGCTCCATCGGGTCGACGGGCATCGGCTTGCCCGTGGCGATGTTGCAGAAGTCGCAGCGCCGGGTGCAGGTGTCTCCGCCGATGAGGAAGGTGGCCTCGCGATCCTCCCAGCATTCGAAGATGTTGGGGCAGCCCGCTTCCTCGCAGACGGTGTGGAGGCCCTGGCCGTGCACGCGCTTCTTCATCGCCGTGTACTCCGGGCCCATCACGGCGCGAGTCTTGATCCATTCCGGTTTGCGCTCGATCGGGACTTCGGCATTGCGTGCCTCGATGCGCAGCATGCGCCGGCCTTCGGGGGCGGTTGTCACCCTGATGCCTCCTCATCTCGACGTTCCATGGAGTCTATCGACCTGGCCTGCTCGCGGGGGATTCAGCTCGCGCGGGCCGAGGTGCGGTGCGCCACGAGCTCGGTCATCGCCTGGGAGGCGATGTCGACGACGTCCGCGACCGCGATGCGACGCCCGGCCTCCCGGCTGAGGCTGGTGACCCCGGCGTCGTCGATCCCGCAGGGGATCACGTTGTGCGCCCAGGAGAGGTCGTTCGCGCAGTTGAGCGCGAACCCGTGCATCGTAGCGCGCTTGGAGACTCGCATCCCGATCGCGCACACCTTCCGCGGGTCCTCGTCCTCGGGAGCGACCCAGACCCCGCTGCGTCCCTCGACGGGGACGGTCCTGACTCCGACGGCCGCGCAGACATCGATCAGGGTGCGTTCGAGATCGCGCACGAACCCCACCACGTCGATCGGGATCGGAAGCGTCACCAGGGGGTAGCCGACCAGCTGCTGAGGGCCGTGCCACGTCAGCTTCCCCCCGCGGTCGATGTCGACCACCTCGGCGCCGTCGCGGGGCCGCTCGTGGTCTTCCGTGAGCTTGCCCGCGGTGTAGACCGGCTGGTGCTCGAGTAGCAGCA
>JAAZLF010000116.1 GCA_012799425.1 Actinomycetales bacterium
CCTGCGACCCGTCGCCGTCCTCGAGCATGCCCTGGATCGAGAAGTGGACGAGCTCCGCCCGGCTTACGAGGAGCCTTCGCAGGTAGTGTCAAGTTCATGAGAGAGGGTTCGAAGTTCACCAGCGCGCAATGGCTCGAGGGGCTGCTCCCCGAGGTCTACTCGGCGCGGAGGGTCCTGGACTCCGCTGATCGCCTGCTCCGTCGTGACGGGCCTCTGGACCGTGACATCGATGCCGTGCTCGCTACCTACGCGATCGGCGTTGAGCGCTTGATGAAGCTCGCGCTCGCCACTGCCGCCGTCTCTCGCGGAGTGAATCGGCCCAGGTTTGGTGCCGCTGCTGTTTGAGTCCGGAAGGATGGACAGCATGCCGAAGAAGATCGATCCCCAGCTGCGCGCGAGGTGCGTGCGGCTCGTGCGAGAGCACCAGCAGGAGTATCCCTCCCAGTTCGCCGCAGTGGTCGCGGTCGCCCGTCAGGAAGGCGTCTCGAAGGAGTCCGTACGACGTTGGCTGGCGCAGGCCGAGGTCGACGACGGAACTCGCCCGGGTGTCACGAGCGAAGAGTCTGCCGAGGTCAAGCGACTGAAGGCCGAGAACAAGCGGCTGCGCGAGGACAACGAGATCCTCCGCCGGGCCTCAATTTTCTTCGCGGGGGAGCTCGACCCCCGCAACCGCTGATCCTCGCGTTCATCGACGAGATGAGAGCCGAGGGCTACGCAGTCGAGCCGATCCTCCGCGTCCTGCGCCAGCAGGGCCTGAGGATCGCTGCAAGGACCTACCGAGCCTGGAAGAGGCCGTCCCACATAGCTGCCCGCACCGTCACAGACGCCTTGGTCGAAGACCGGATCCGTGCCCTGGCCTGGAAGGTCAACAAGACCACCGGAGTGGTCCAGATGACTCCGGAGGGCCTGTATGGGCGACGGAAATGGGTCGCCTTGCTCCGGCGCCAGACCGGCCTCGCCGACACCTCCCGCGGCGCGGTCGACCGGGCAATGCGCACTCTCGGCCTGGAGGGTATCCGTCGGGCGAAGAAGCTACGCACCACTATCCCCGGTGCTGACGGGAAGCGGGCTGGTGACCTGCTCAATCGCGACTTCACCGCCTCGGCTCCGAACCGAGTCTGGGTTACCGATTTCACCTACGTCCGCACCTGGGCGGGGTTCGTCTACGTCGCGTTCGTCGTGGACGTGTTCGCCCAGCGGATCGTGGGCTGGCACGCGTCCTCGAGCATGCGCACCGACCTCGTCATGACGCCGCTGCGGATCGCCCTGTGGCAGCGTGATCGAGAAGGAAATCCCATCTCACCAGGGGGTTTGATCAGTCACAGCGATGCAGGCTCCCAGTACACGTCGATCCGGTACACCGAGCACCTCGACCTCGAGGGCATCGCCCCCTCAATCGGCACCATCGGCGACGCCTTTGATAACGCGCTGATGGAGACGGTCAACGGGCTGTTCAAGACCGAGTGCATCCGCACCACCGTCTTCCACGGCGGGCCGTTCCGGACGCTCGCGGACGTCGAGTTCGCGACGGCCGGCTGGGTCGACTGGTACAACAACAGGCGCCTCCACGGCACGCTGGGGATGCTGACACCGGTAGAGTCCGAAACGCTCCACTACGAGGCCCTCACCCGAGAGCCCGAACCCGCATAGTAGCGGCAGAGAACCTGGGCCGATTCACACTGTGGGCGTTCTGGTCTTCGACCGTTGCGCAGTGGGCGTTCTGGGGCGCGAGAACGCCTACTGTGCAACGGTCGACCAGGGACCAGGGACCAGGGACCAGGGACCAGGGACCAGGGGCCAGGGGCCAGGGACCGGGGGCCGGGGGCCAGGGGCCAGGGACCAGGGACCGGGTGCTGGGTGCCGGGCGCCGGGTGCTGGCGATCGGGCCGACAGGGCCCGCCTCTCGCTCAGCAGGCGGCGGGGATCTCGGAGCTCTCCGATTCCGGCGTCGTGGCCGCGACCCGCCGGGCCTGCTGGCGACGGTGCACCGCGAAGGACCAGCCGGCGATGCCCAGGCCCAGCACCGCGAGCGCCATCCCCGTCCAGGCGGGGGCGAGCAGGCCCCAGCCGGCGGCGAGCACCGCCGCGCCGAGCGCCGCGCCGAGGGAGTTGCCGATGTTCAGCGCCGAGTGGTGCAGCGCGGCCGCGAGCGAGGGCGCGTCGGGCGAGGCGTCCAGGAGGAACAGCTGCAGCGAGGGGCCCATCAGCTGGGAGGTGATCGCCAGGAGCAGCAGCAGGAGCATCCCGGCGATCGCGTTCTGGGCGACCAGCGCGAACACGGCGAGGCTGAGCGCCATGCCGATCAGGCCCAGGAAGATGGTGCCGTAGATGCTGCGGTCGGCGAGGCGCCCGGCGAGGATGTTCCCGATCGTCATGCCCAGTCCGAACACGAACAGCGCCACGGGCACGGCGCGCTCGCCGAGGCCCATCACACCGGGCACGATCTCGCCGATGTAGCTGTAGACGGCGAACATGCCGCCGAATCCGATCGAACCGATGCCGAGCGCGAACCACACCTGGGCGCGACGCAGCGCACCGAGCTCGGCACGGATGGAGCCGGTGGTGCCGGCTCCCTCGGGCTCGGGCACCAGGCGCCATACCGCGAGGGTGGTGATCGCGGCGATGACCACCACGACCACGTAGGCGGAGCGCCAGCCGATGCTCTGGCCGAGCGCGGTCGAGGCGGGCACTCCGAGCATGGTGGCGATGGTCAGGCCCAGCATCACCAGCGACACGGAGCGGGCGCGGCGTCCGGCGGGGGAGAGTCGTGCCGCGACCAGCGAGGCGACGCCGAAGTAGGCACCGTGGGGCAGGCCGGACAGGAAGCGGGAGGCGGCGAGCACGGTGTAGCTGTCCGCCATCGCAGAGAGAAGGTTCCCCAGCCCGATCAGGGCGATCAGCAGCACCAGCAGGCGCGAGCGCGGCATCCGCACCGCGGCGATCGTCACCAGCGGAGCCCCGACCACCACGCCGAGCGCGTACAGGGTGATGAGCATGCCGGCCTGAGGGATGGAGACGCCGAGGTCGCGGGCGATCTGCGGCAGCAGCCCCATGCTCGCGAACTCGGTGGTGCCGATCGCGAAGGCACCCAGCGACATGGCCAGGATGACCAGCCGCAGGCGGCCGGGGGACAGCGCAGCGGCGGTCTGCGGGGCGGGGTGCGAGGTCATGGGGCTCCAGCGCGACGAGTTCGGGAGATCGCTGCCGACGCTGGTAGCGGTGAGTACTCCACGATCCTAGGCCCCATCGCGGGGACGGGGCCAGGGCCGGTGAGCACCACCTCTGGACCTGAAACGTTCTGCACTGCCACGCTGGGCGCACCCGCACGGGCGCGGGGTCCGAGCGTTCTCCTGCAGGAGGGTGTGCGATGTCGACGATCCCCAGAACCATGCAGGCCGTGCGGCTGATGGGGCACGGTGGACCGGAACAGCTGGTCCACACCCGGGAGGCGCGCACTCCGAGCCCCGCACCGGGGGAGGTGCTGATAGACGTCCTCGCCTGCGGGATGAACAACACCGACATCTGGGTGCGCGAGGGCGCCTACGGCAGCGAGACCGACCCCGCGGAGGTCTCGTCCTGGCGGCGGGGCCGCTCCACGCTCACCTTCCCCCGGATCCAGGGGGCGGACATCGTCGGCCGCATCGCCGCCGTGGGCGGCGGGGTCAGCCGGGACCGCATCGGCCAGCGCGTGATGGTGGACTTCAGCCTCTACCACCGCCCCGAGGGTGATGACTCGCTCGCGGACATCGACTACATCGGCCACGGCCGGGACGGCGGGTACGCCGAGTACGTCGCGGTCCCGGCCCCCAACGCCCACGAGATCACCGCCGAGATCACCGATGCGGGCCTGGCGACGTTCTGCTGCGCGTACCTCACCGCCGAGCACATGCTGGACCGGGCTCGCCTGAGCGAGGGGGAGCGGATCCTGATCACGGGCGCCTCGGGCGGGGTGGGCTCGGCGCTGCTGCAGCTCTCGCGGGTGCGCGGCGCGATCCCGTACGCGGTCACCAGCCCCGGCAAGGAGGAGGCGCTTCACGAGATCGGCGCCGAGGACGTGGTGCTGCGCGGCGACGGCGACCTGGTCGCCGAGGTCGCGCGCACGGCAGACGGGCCGATCGACGTGGTCGCCGACCTGGTCGCGGGGCCGCTGTTCAACGACCTGCTGCGGATCCTGCGCCCCGAGGGCAGGTACACCACCGCCGGTGCGATCGGTGGGCCCGTGGTGCAGCTGGACCTGCGCACCGTGTACCTCAAGCATCTCGAGCTGCACGGCTCCTCCCAGGGCACCCGCACCGCCTTCCGTCGGCTCGTGCGCTACATCGAGTCGGGGCGGATCCGGCCGCTGCTGGACCGCACGTTCCGCCTTTCGCAGCTGCACGAGGCCCAGCGCGCCTTCGTCGAGAAGTCCTATATCGGCAAGCTCGTGGTGGTCCCGGACCGCCACTGGGACGCGGTGGGGGCTCCCCATGCGCCGTGAACGCAGCATCACGCTGATCGACAC
>JAAZLF010000117.1 GCA_012799425.1 Actinomycetales bacterium
CCCCTGCTGTTCGTGCTCGCGTGGGCGGTGCTGGCGATGCACGCCCTGTGGTCCCGCCCCACCTGGTGGAGGACGGTGCTGTTCGTGCTCGCCGTCGCCGCGACCTATCTGATGCACTCGCGCGAGCTCGCGCTGGTGGCCACGGCTGCGGTGTGGCTGGCGATGATGGCGGTGCGGAACTGGAGGGTCGCCGCGGTCGGCCTGCCCCTGCTGGGAGTGCTCGCGCTCGGGGTCCGCTCCTTCTCCACCTGGTTGCTGAACGCCACCCTGGCCGGCAGTGCGGGCGGCAAGGAGGAGCTGCTGGGCCGGGTGTTCGAGAACGGCTCGCCGTCGCTGCTGCTGCGGATGCTGCTGAACCAGTCGTGGGCGCAGGCCGTGGGCACCACGGGCCTCGCCTCGCTGGGTGCGGTGGTGCTCATCGTCTGGGCGGTGCACGAGCTGCGCCGCTGGCAGATAGGGCCCGGGGTGTTCCTGTTCGGCACCTGCCTGTCGGCGCTGCTGCTGAGCGCGGTGTGGTGGACGCGGCCGGACTTCCTCTTCCCGGCGGGCGAGTACCGCCGGCTGGACGTGTGGATGTACACCCGCTACCTCGACCACATCGCTGTGCTCCTGGTGCTGGTCGCCCTGGTGGTGCTGGTGCGCAGAGTGGGGCGCGGCATCATCCTCACCGCGCTCGCCCTGTTCGGCCTGGTCGCCGCGGCGGTGGTGCTGTGGGTCGCCCAGGACGTCCCCCTGTGGGGCGCGCTGGACGGCCCCGGCAACTCCTCGGCGGTGCTGAGCTGGACGGCGATGTTCCCGAAGGAGGAGTTCCCGCTCCCTCAGCACCCGACCTTCACCAACGAGAACAGGTTCTGGGTCTGGGCCTCGCTCTTCGGTGCGGCGATGCTCGTGCTGGCCCTGCTGCTGCGTCGGCACCCCCGGGCGCTCACCACGCTCCTGCTGATCACAGCTTTCGTGCTCTCGATCGAGGCTGACCCCTCGCAGAAGCGCGACGCCCCGCGCCGTATGGAACGCGCGATCGAGCGCGTCGAAGCGGCCACCGGTGTCGAGGAGATCGACATCGACATGGACTACTCGTGCCGCGGTCCCGCCCTGACGCGTTACCAGGTGATGAACTGGATCGGCTTCTGGATGTCTCCGCGCGACATCGATCTCGCCGATCCGCCTGCAGGGATCGGCTTCGATTCGGATTTCGTCGTCTCCTGCGGCGACTGGCCCGAAGCACCGGGGAACGGGGCCCGCCAGGTGGCTGACAGCGGCTTCTACTCCTACGCGCTCTGGGTGCTGCCCGGTGAGGCGCAGGACGAGCTGGACGAGGCCGGACTGCTGGTGGAATGACCCCTCGGGCGTGCCGACTGCCACGGTGGCCCCGGCACCGTCCGGCGGGGCGGTCCTTGTAAGCTCGCCCCCATGAGAATCAGCATCATCGGGTGTGGATACCTGGGCGCCGTGTACGCGGCCTCGATGGCCTCCATCGGCCACGACGTCCTGGGCCTGGATGTGGACCAGACCAAGATCGACGAGCTCGGTCGGGGCATCGCTCCCTTCCACGAGCCCGGTTTCGGGAAGGTCCTCGCGGACGCCCTCGACTCCGGTCGCCTCCGATTCTCCACCGACTACGCGGACGCCGCGGACTACGAGGCGCACGTCATCTGCGTGGGGACCCCGCAGCAGATCGACTCCGCGGGCGCCGACCTCACCTATGTGCATGCCGCGGTGGATTCCCTGATCCCCCACCTCTCGGATCATCACGTCGTGCTGGGACGCTCCACGGTGCCCGTCGGCACGGCCTCCTCGCTGCTCGAGCGGCTGCGCGCCGCCGGTGTGAGGTCGCCGTTGGCGTGGAACCCCGAGTTCCTCCGCGAGGGCTTCGCGGTCAAGGACACCCTCCACCCCGACCGCATCGTCTACGGCCTGCCGGAGGACCCCGCCGAGGCCCAGCGGGCGCGCGAGGTCCTCGACGAGATCTATGCGCCCATGCTCGAGGTCGAGACCCCGCTGGTGGTCGGGAACTACGCGACCGCCGAGCTGGTCAAGGTCTCTGCGAACTCCTTCCTGGCCACGAAGATCTCCTTCATCAACGCGGTCGCGGAAGTGTGCGAGGCCACCGGCGCGGACGTCTCCGTGATCGCCGAGGCGATCGGTCTGGACGACCGCATCGGGCCGAAGTTCCTGCGCGCCGGCATCGGCTTCGGCGGCGGCTGCCTGCCCAAGGACATCCGGGCCTTCATGGCGCGGGCCGGCGAGCTCGGCGTCACCGAGGCGCTCGGCTTCCTGCGCGAGGTCGACCACGTGAACAACCGCCGCCGCGACCACGTGGTGAACATGACCCGCAAGGCTCTCGGGGGCAGCTTCACCGGCAAGCGCATCGCTGTGCTCGGCGCCGCTTTCAAACCCGATTCGGACGACACCCGGCAGTCACCCGC
>JAAZLF010000014.1 GCA_012799425.1 Actinomycetales bacterium
CTCCCAGCGCCGACGGCGGAGACCAAGTGGGAGGCGATCATGACGGTCGCGGTGAGCACGATCGGCAGCTCCAGACCGCCGGACTTCCAGGCGAGAACCGCGGCGGCGAGCCCGAGGGCGAGCGCCGGCAGCACCACGGCGGCGGTGAGCGCCCGCCCGATCAGCACCACCGCGGTGGCGGCGAGGATCGGCAGCAGGGGGGCGCGCAGCCAGGTGCCGATCGCCTGCAGCACCGCGCCGCGCAGCGTCAGCTCGAGCCCGATCGCCTGCAGCGGGGCCAGCACCAGCACCACCACTGCGACCAGCAGCAGCTGCGGCACGGACGCTCCGGAGCCCGCACCGCCACCGGCCCCGGAGAGCGCGCCCGCGACCGCGGCGACCGCGACCACCACAGCACCCATCCCGGCGCCCCAGGCCCCGTAGGCGCCCAGCAGCTCACGACGCATGCGCCCGGCGACCGATAAGAGGGTGCCCAGCGGCCGCCAGCCGCCGAAGCGCACCCCGATCAGCCCGGCGGGCACCCAGGTCGCACCCATCGCCAGGGCGAGCGTCACGTCCAACGGGCTGGTGGGGTCGCCGCTGGCCACGCCGAGGGCGACGTTCCGACCGGGCACCAGGGCGAGCACCAGGATGGTCAGCACCAGCACCACGGAGATCAGCACCAGGTAGGCGATGAACGCGGCGGCCAGGGTGAGCAGCGGCTTGTGCCACCGGGCCCAGGCGGGATGCAGCGTCGCGAGGCGGTGGAAGGGGGTGGGCCGCTGGGCAGGGGCGGGCCGGTTCTCGGGGGCGGCGGTGTGTGAGCGCATGACGTGCCCACTCTAGAGCGCCGCTGCTGGGAGCGAAGACCCGCCGGGACCCTGCCTCAGATCATCGAGCGCTCCCCGCGGACCGCACGGGCTGACGAGGTGATGGCGGCGCTCGGCGAGAGGGTCTGGACCGCGCCTCGCTGCGGCTCCCACAGCCCCAGGCCCGCACGGCGCGAGTACCACCACCAGATCCCTGCCGAGAGCGCCACCATCGGCACCAGTGCCAGCAGCAGGCCCAGCGCCCCCACCTCCCCCTGCTCGGTGAAGCCGGGGATCAGCGGCGCGATCGCGAACAGAGTCCAGTTGTTCGCCACGTGCAGCAGGATCGGCAGCTCCAGCCCGCCCGTCTTCCAGGCCAGCAGCCCCATCGCGATCGCGAACAGGGCGATGTGCAGCTGGCCCGCCCAGTCGTAGCCGTGGCCCAGCACGAACAGCGGCACGGGCACCAGGATCCCCACGAGCGGCCAGCGCAGCCAGGTGCCCAGCATCTGCATCGGCAGCGCCCGGAACACGAACTCCTCCCCCGCGCTCTGCAGCGGTGCGAGCACGAGCGCGATCAGCCAGGCGCCGAGCACGCCTGTGCCGAGCGGCGGCACCACGATCGCCTCGCGCTCCAGCACCAGGTTCAGCACCATGTTCACCAGCACGTACACCGGCACCACCACGAGCGCGGCGCGGCCCAGCAGGCGCCAGCGGAACCGGCCCAGCACCGAGAAGGCGATCCCGGCCCGGCCGTACCCGGCGAGCGTGCCGATCAGCACAGCGGGGATCAGCAGGGCGAGCATCCCCAGCGACATCAGCTGGTCCACCGGATTCAGCGGATCGGCCAGGGACGGGCTCGGTGCGAAGGACGGCCAGATCGCGCCGGCGATCGTCAGGACCAGCAGCAGCTGAAGGGTCATCACCGCCAGCACCACGACAGAGACCAGCAGCGTCACCAGAGGCCGGTACCAGTACCGACGATGCGGGATGGCGTGGGCGGCGCGGTGATAGGCCTGCAGGGCGGTGGCAGGGGGCTCCGGCCGGGCGCCGGCGGGGCCGCTCCCCGGTGCGGGCGGAGTAGAAGGTCGCAGGTCGTGCTCGATCATGCCTCGATCCTCTCCGGCGACGGGGCTCCCCCGCATCCGCCGCGCGTCGCGGCCTGCCCACCGCCGATCGGCTGACCGTGCAGGTCGCGGCATCGGCCGAGCGGCCGATCCGTCGGCCGGGCCCGCTCTCTACCCTGGTGCCATGACCACCCTCGCACCCCGCTCCCCGGCGCCGCCCTCCGTGCGCAGCCGCGGCCAGTGGGCGATCGCGCTCGCGCAGAGCCTGGCGAGCACGGTGGTGGGAATGCTGATGGTGCTGATCGGCTTCGGCGCGCTGCTGGTGGAGTTCTCCGATCAGCCGCCGCCGGGCCTGGTGGGGATGTACATCCTCGATGCGCTGATCGGCGTGGGCGCGAGCCTGCTGATCGGCCCGCTGCGGTTCCTGCCTCCCGGCCGGATCCACACCGCGGCGCACCTGGCGCTGGCCGCGGCGGTGGGGCTGAGCACCGGGGCGGTGGCGGCCGCGGCGCTGGCCCTGTACCGGATCGGGGTGCGGCGCCGCACAGTGCTCGACGTCGCCGCGATCCTGCTGGTCGCCGGCACCTCGATGACGGCGCTGAGCCTCGATGCCCGGTTCCGGGACGCGGCACCGGAGGTCGAGGTGCTGGTCGCGATGGGGATCATGGTGGTGCTCGCGCTGATCCCGCTGCTGATCGGCCACGTGGTGGGCACCCGCCACGAGCTGCTCGCCTCGCTGCGGGAACGGGCCGCCTCCGCGGAACGGGAGCGGGAGACCGCCCGGAGAGAAACCGCCGCGCTCGTGCGCGAACGGGACGCCGAGACCGCCCGGGTGCGGGCCGAGGAGCGCTCGGCGCTGGCCCGCGACATGCACGACAGCATCTCCCACCACCTGGCCACCATCGCGATGCACTCCGGCGCCATGGCCTATCGCGAGGACCTCCCGCCCCAGGCGCTGCGTGCCGCCGCCATCACGGTGCGGGACGCCGCCCAGCAGGCCAACCGCGAGCTGCGCACAGTGCTGTCAGGCCTGCGCACCTCCGAGGACGATGCGCCGCTGGCCACCGCCCCCACTCTCGAGGACATCGTCGAACGCTGCCGCGAGGACGGCCAGGACATCACCCTGACCTGGGAAGGGATGGCTGCGGAGGATCTGGAGGGCCGGGACCGCAGCACCGTGGTGGCCCTGGCCCGGATCCTCGCGGAGGTGACGCTGAACGCTGCCAAGCACGCCCCGGGAGCCCCGCTCGCGCTCACGCTCTCCCGCGAGGGCGACCGGGTGCACCTGCTGGCCCGGAACCCGCTGCCGGCGGTCCCGGTCACCGCCCCCTCGACCGGGCACGGCCTGCTGGGTGTGCAGGAACGGGCCCGGCTGCTGGGCGGCGAGGCCCGCCACGGCGTGAACGGGGAAACCTTCGAGATGGAAGCATGGATGCCATGGTGAACAGCGCAGAGCCCGGGCACGGTCCCGATCAGGCCCGTGTACGGGTGCTGCTGGTCGACGACGAGGCGCTGATGCGCGCCGGTCTGCGGCTGATGATCGACGGCACCCACGGCATCGAGGTGATCGGGGAGGCGGCCGACGGCGCCGCCGGGCTCGAGCAGATCCGCGCCCTGTCCCCCGACGTGGTGCTGATGGACATCCGCATGCCCCGCATGACCGGTCTCGACGCGCTGCGCGCCCTGCAGGACGAAGCCGCCGAGACGCGGGTGGTGATGCTGACCGCCTTCGACACCGACGACTTCCTGCTCGAGGCGCTGCGCGCCGGCGCCGTGTCCTTCCTGCTGAAGGACTCCCCGCCCGAGGAGGTGGTCCGGGCCGTGCTCGACGCCGCGGCGCAGCGCCCACGCTTCTCCCCCGAGGTGCTCTCGCGCCTGGTCCGTCTCGCCGCCGACGGCGCAGGCACCGGCGCCGCTGCGGGATCCGGCGGGGCCGACGGGCCGGCGTCGGCCGCCGCCGAGGCGGGCTCCCCCGCCCCCGAGGGCGTGACGGGCCGCGAATGGGAGGTGGCGCGCCTGGTCGCAGAGGGGCTCGCCAATCCGGAGATCGGCGAGCGGCTGTTCATGTCGGTCGCGACGGTGAAGACGCACCTGGGCAGGCTTTATCACAAGCTGCAGGTCACCAACCGGGTGCAGCTGGCGATCCGGGTGCTCGAGCTGGGCGGCTGACCCCTACACCGCGGTCGCGAGCGCCGCGACCCCCACCACGAGGGTCGCCAGGCCCAGGCCCAGCACCCAGCGCGGGATCCCGCCCGGCTTCGCGGTGACGTTGGTGATGTAGATGGCGATGATCGAGGCGAAGAACAGCACTCCGGCGACGATGATCAGCACGAAGGTCAGCGCGCTCATACCGCTGGCCTCACACTCTGCAGGCACCTCATCCTCGGCCCCCTCTCTCATGGCGCCCTGCGGCGCCCGGTCGATGCGTCCTCCGTGAGCCCGCGCACGCGCGCGCCGCCGATTGGGTCCAAGGGTACGTGGAACCCGGCGCTGAACAGGCTCGCCCTCCGACTCCCGTCCCGGCAGGGGCGCGGGTTCAGCGCGTGCGGCCCTCCCGTGCGGCGGCCTCGGCCATGATGTTCCGCGCCATCGCGGGGAACACCAGGGCGTGGAACGGGAAGATCGCCCACCAGTAGAGCCGGCCCCACAGACCGTCGGGGAAGTACACGGCACGCTGCTGGTAGCGGGCGCCGTCGGCGGTCTCCTCGACCCCCAGCTGCAGCCAGGCCCGCCCGGTCATCCGCATCTCGGCGCGCAGGGTGAGGCGGCGCCCCGGGTCGATCCGCTCCACCCGCCACCAGTCCACCGCGTCCCCTTCGCGCAGCTGCTCCGCGTGGCGGCGGCCACGGCGCAGCCCCGGGCCGCCTGCGAGCCTGTCCACCGCTCCGCGCAGCGACCACAGCAGCGGGGTGGAGTACCACCCGGCCCGCCCGCCGATCCCTTCGATCACGCTCCACACCGTTCCGGGGGCCACGCCCTCCTGGATGCGCTCCCGCTCATCCGTGTACACGGTGTGGCCGGCCCAGTCCGGGTCCTGGGGAAGCGAAGCAGCCGAGTGTGCGGTGAGGGCCGCGTCATCGTCCCAGCGCGACTCCAGGTCACCAGACCGCTGTGCGGCGAGCGCCGCCCGCACCGCCTGCCGGTACCGGGTGGGGCCGCCTGTGGGCGGAGCGAGCACGTCCTCGATTCGGGAGTCGTGACCGATCGCCTCGTGCTGCATCGACTGTGCGAGCGGCACCGTGATCGACAGCGGGATCGGGGTGATGAGCCCGATCCACAACCCTGACAGCAGCGGGGCGGGCAGCGGCAGCGCCAGCACGCGTCGGCGCGTCAGCGAGGCCTCCTCGGCGTAGATCGTCAGCAGGTCCCTGAAGCGGAGGTCCGTCTCTCCGCTGCCGAGGGAGTAGGTGCCGCGCACCGGCTCCTCGGCCAGGCACGCCGAGGCCAGGTGGTGCAGGACGTCCGCGATCGCGACCGGTTCGATGCGGTTGCCGACCCAGCGTGGGGCGGGCATCACGGGCAGCCGTTCGGCGAGGTGGCGGATGATCTCGAAGCTCGCCGAGCCGGCGCCGATCACCGTGGCGGCCTCGAGCACGAGGGTGGGCACCTCGCCCTCGCGCAGGATCTTGGCGACGCGTTCGCGGGAGGCCATGTGCTCGCTGAGCTCCGCGCCGCGCGGATGCAGACCGGAGAGGTAGACGATGCGTCCCACCCCGGAACGGGCCGCCTCCTCGGTCATGATCCGCGCCATCCGCGCCTCGCGCTCCTGGTAGCCGGTGCCTCCGGCCATGGAATGCACCAGGAACACGACCACATCCACCTGCGCGAGCGCGCGGCGCACGGCGATGCGGTCGCTCAGGTCCGCTTCGGCGATCTCGACGCGGTCGCCCCATGGACGGGCACGCAGGCGGTCCCCGTCGCGGCCCAGGGCGCGCACCACCGTGCCCTGCTCGAGCAGACCGGGGACGAGCCTGCTGCCGATGTAGCCGCTCGCCCCGGTCACCAGGATCCGTGGCCCGAGGGCTGTCGCGCTCATCGCCGGGGCCTCGGGTCCCTCGGTGCGGAGCATTCGTGGGCGGTTCGGGCGTGAAGAGGGATCATGCTCTGCGCTCCTCCGGATCGGGGCCGATGCGCTCGAGACTAGCCCCCGCGCCATGCGCAGCGACACCGCCGGGAGCGCGTGCACGTCCCTTCCCGCGCCCACGGGTAGCGTTCGGTGCTGTGAGGACCCGACCGCCCGCCGCCCCCGCGCGCTGCTCCGTCGTGGTGCCCGTGCGGGATGACGAGGCCGAGCTGCGCGGGCTGCTGGAATCTCTGGCACAGCAGCAGGAGCCTCCAGCGGAGATCATCGTGGTGGACAACGGTTCGAGCGACGCCAGCGCGGCCGTGGCACGGGCGGCGGGATGCGTCGTCATCGCCCATCCGGTGCCCAGCATCGCTGCGGCCTCCGCTGCGGGCTACGACGCCGCCCGCGGTGAGCTCATCGTCCGCTGCGATGCTGATAGCAGGCCACCGCCCGGCTGGCTCCGCGCCCATCAGCGGGCGCATGCCCAGGGCGGGCCCCGCACCGTGCTCGTCACGGGCCCCGGTCGCTTCCGGCTGCCCGCTCCGCTGGGCGGGCTCCTCTCCGGCCTCTACATGGGCACGTATCTGCTCCTCACCGCCGCGGCATTGGGGCATTTCCCGGCCTTCGGCACCACCATGTCGATGCGACGGGACTGGTGGCATCAGGTGCGCGAGGAGACCTCGCGGAGCGCGGACGTGCACGACGACATGGACCTCTCGTTCCGGGTGCGGCCGGGGCAGCGGGTGAGGGTGACCGGCGCGGTCGCGGTGGAGATGTCGCCGCGGGCTCTGCGGGCGGGCAGCGGACTGCTGCTGCGCTGGCGCCGGGCCGTGCACACCCTGCGGCGGAACTGGCGCCTCGAGAGGCCGTGGCAGCGCTGGGCGGCGAGGATCGCCTGGCGGGGCGGGACGCGATGACGGAAGGCACCGCGGTGACGACGGGGTGGGTGCAGGGGCTTGCCCTGCTCGTGGTGCGCTGGTCCGGGTTGGCCATGGCCGTCGGGTTCGCCCTCCTCGGCCACTGGGTGGAGGCGGCGGTGGCGATGCTGGTGGCGCTCGGCCAGGTCGTGGCATGGCGGTCCCGCCTCCCTCTCGTCTGGGAGGTGGCGACCTCTGCGGCCTGCATGGCCGCGGCGGTGAGCTCGTACCTGCTGCTCTTCGAGCGGATCTCCTGGTGGGACATCCCGGTGCACGCACTGCTGAACGGCCTGCTCGCCGTGCTGGTCGCCCGCGTGGTCCGCTCCCCCGACCCCTCAGTGGTGGAGATCGTCGTGACGGGCGCGATCCTGGCGGAGGTCTGGGAGCTGATGGAGCTGGCAGGGCACTACTGGGTGGACCCCTCCGTGGAGGTGGCCCCGGCCGACACGGCACTGGATCTGCTCGCCGCGCTGGTGGGCAGCGTCGTCGCTGCGCGGCTGTGGCGCCGACGGCGAGCCTCGCAGCCGGCGCGCTGACGGGCGGGCCGCGGGCTCAGGGTTCCGGGACCCCGCGACGAGCTCGACCTTGTGCTGGGAAACGTTCCCGCGGGAACGCCTCTGTGAGCGGAAGGCGTCAGCCGCACTTGCGGAAGGTCTTGCCTCCGGGCATCCCGTACCGCTTGCCCGTGTAGCCGCCAGCATCGGAGTACGGGATCTCCGGGCCGTAGGGGACACAGCCCGATCCAGACGAGGACTCGGACCCGCCGGATGAGCCACCGCCAGAGGACTTCCCTCCGGAGGATCCGCTCGAGGACCCGCCGCCACCGGACGAGGAGCTCTTCCCAGAGGATGATTGCGAGGGCGCCGACGGGGCGGGCTGC
>JAAZLF010000118.1 GCA_012799425.1 Actinomycetales bacterium
ACCCGCGCTGGGAGCATGACCAGTTCGAGTGCGCGGAAGCGGTGATCGAGGACGACGGCTCCCCGACGGACGCCGACGAGGCCTGCGGCGCGGATGTCTCCGAGAAGCTAGCCCCGCAGAACCCCGCAGCGGATCTGGCCCCCGCCGAGGGCGGCGGGAGCCTGACCCTGGTCGATCTCACCGAGCAGATCTGCCCCGAGGGGCGCTGCGCTCCCATCCTCGGCGACACCTACGTGTACCTCGACGACGACCACCTCACCGAGCGCTTCGTGGAGCAGGCCCTGGCCCCGTCGGTGACGGAGATCCTCGACGGCCCCGAGGGCCCGCGCAGCATCCGCGAGCTCGCCGCGGCGGGCTGAGTCCACAACGGCTCCCGCCGCGCGAGCACCGATGATTCAATGACCGGGTGACCCCTGCATCCCGCCGCCCCTCGTCCCCCGCCTCCCCCTCGCCCCGGGCCAGGGCCCACGCCCTGGATCTCGGCGCCTTCGTCACCGCCTCCCCCTCGAGCTTCCACGCCGCGCGCGAGGCCGCCCGGCGGCTCGAGGCGGCGGGTTTCACCGAGCTGCACGAGACCGCCGCGTGGGATGCGGCAGAGGTATCCGGGGACCGTTTCGTGCTGCGCGACGGCTCGCTCATCGCCTGGTCCGCCCCCGAGGGTGCGGATCTCGCCTCCCCCTTCCGGATCGTCGGCTCCCACACCGATTCCCCCGCCCTGAAGCTCAAGCCGAATCCGCAGCTGGGCGCCGAGGAGCTCTCCCAGGTGGGTGTCGAGGTCTACGGCGGCCCGCTGCTGAACTCATGGCTGGACCGGGAGCTGCGCATGGCCGGGCAGCTCGCGCTCACGGACGGCACCACAGTGCTGGTGGACACCCCCGGGCTGCTGCGCGTGCCGCAGCTGGCCGTGCACCTGGACCGCGCGGTGAACAAGGACGGCCTGCAGCTGGATCCGCAGCGCCACATGCAGCCGATCATCGGCTTCGCGCCCGCCGACGTGCTCGAGATCCTCGCCCACCACGCCGGCGTGGCGCGGGGACAGATCGTGGGACTGGACGTGGTGACCGTCGACGCGCAGGAGCCCGCCCTGTTCGGCGCCGACGGGGAGTTCCTCGCCTCTGGCCGGCTGGACAACCTCAGCTCGGTGCACGCCGAGGTGGAGGCCCTGATCGAGGTCGCCGCCGGACCCCGCCCACCGGCGATGGCGGGCCCCTCCCCGATCGCGCTGATGGTCGCCAACGACCATGAGGAGGTGGGGTCGGCCACGCGCTCGGGAGCCGCGGGCCCCTTCCTCGAGGACGTCCTGGTGCGCGTGCACTCGGCGCTCGGCGGGGACGAGGCGAGCCGGCGCCGGGTGCTGGCCTCCTCGCTGGTGCTCTCGGCCGATGCGGGCCATGCCGCGCACCCGAACTACCCCGAGCGTCACGATCCCGTGACCCGCCCGCGCCTGGGCGAGGGGCCGATGCTGAAGATCAACGCCCAGCAGCGCTATGCGACCGATGCGGTGGGCATCGCCGCCTTCGCCGCGGCCTGCGAGCGCGCCGGGGTCCCGCACCAGCATTTCGTCTCGCACAACGCGATGCCGTGCGGTTCCACGATCGGGCCGATCACCGCGACCCGGTTGGGGATGACCACGATCGACGTGGGGATCGCGCTGCTGTCCATGCATTCGGCGCGCGAGATGTGCGCGACGGCGGACCCGCTGCTGCTGCAGCAGGCCTGCGTCTCCTTCCTGCACGGCTGAGCGAGCGGCTCAGCCCTCCTCGGCCCCCTCCGCGGCGCGCATCCCGATCTCGCGGACCGCCTCGAGGGCGGCCCGCGCACGGGCGACCGACTCGTGGTCGGGGCCGTGGTGGCGCTGGGCGTCCTTGAACAGCTCCTCGACCTGGTAGTACGCCTCGTCGAGATGCCCGTCCTCGGCAGTGGCCTCGGCGAGCTCGGAGCGCAGCTCGATCGCCTCGGGCGTGAGGGACTCGCCGTGCTCGAGCAGCTCGAGCAGGCGGCGGGTGACATCGTGGACGCGCTGCTGCGGGGTGCTCATCGGGGTCCTCCTGCGGATCGGGGCGGTGCCCCTGGATCCTACGCGGGAGCGCTGTGCACCCGTGCCGGGCGCAGTACTCTGAGCAGGCCATGGAGATCAATCCCTACGAGTCGCGTCTGCGCATGCTGCAGCAGATCGACGGGGTCCAGATGCAGCGTGAGGCGGCTCCCGACGAGGAGACCGCCGGCTGCCCGGGGTGCCCGTACTTCTGGACCTGCCCGGTGCCGCACCGCGGCGAGGAGATCCGGGCACCGGAGGAGATCGACCGCGCGGATGTCCCCGATGCACTGGGACCGCGGCGGGAGTTCAGCCCGCGCGATGAGTCCGACATCGGCTGGACCGACGTGTGGGTGGACGAGGACGGGCTGCGGCTCGGCGCCGAGGAGGTCGATGCGCTGCGTGCGAGCGCGGCACCGAACGAGGAGGCGGCCGCCGGCACGGAAGAGGCAGCGCCCACGGACGGGGAACAGGGGGAACAGGTCCCGCGGCCGCGCTCCTGGCGCCGGCTGCTGCGCCGTCGGCGCTGATCAGCCCTTGTCGTCGGCCGTCCCGGAGGGACCGAACCCGGCGGGGCACTGCCCGCCGCGCAGGGCCACGCGGGCGATGTCCGAGGCGGAGAGGCTTGCCATGGCGAGCTCCTCGACCGGTGCGGCGGGGGCGCGCAGCTCCGGCGAGCGCGGCGGCACGGTCCGGTCCGCGCGCATCCAGCCGGCCGGGGCGGGCGCCCCGTCAGCACCTGCCGCAGCGGGGTCGGCACGCTCCTGGCCGGCGGAGATGTCGATGCCGAAGATGGTGTGGAAAGCCTCGACGTAGGCATCGGCGTAGCCCGTCTCGGCGAGGCGGCGGGCGCGTTCGGCGGGCTGGTGCATGGCCTTGGCGAGGATCCGGCGCACGGCGCGTTCGAGCTGGTCGGCGGTCTCGCCGGAGACATCGCGTCGCAGCCGGTCGATCTCCCCGTCGGCCGCCTCGAAGACCTCGCGGCGCATCGCCGCCATCGCGGGGTCGATCCGTCGCACCTCCTGCTGGACGCGGAAGGCCTCGACGTTCTCGGCGACGAGTCCGCGGGCGGTGGCCAGCGCGGGATCGTCCTGAGCATCGGTGTCGAGCTTGAGGTCCGCCAGTCCCAGCACCGTGATGCCCTTGAGGTGGCGCACCAGCGGATGCAGATCGGAGTGCAGCGCGAGGTCGAGCACGATGGTGCTGCCGGCGCCGAGGAACAGCTCGGGGAACAGGGAGGTGCCGCGGCCGGAGCAGGCCAGCACCAGATCGGCCTCGCGGATCGCGGCCTCGAGGCCGTCCTGCTCGACGCTCTCCACTCCGTGGCGCGCGGCGAAGCCTGCGGCGCGGCCGGACGGGGAGTAGACGCGCACGTCCGGGGCACCGCGGCGCATCAGCTCGGCCAGGCCCAGGCGGGCATAGGCCCCGGTGCCGACGATCAGCACGCGACGGCCCGCGAAGCCGCCGAGCGCGACCTCGGCGCGGTCCACCGCGACAGCGGCGCCGCTGCGCCCGGCGGCGCCGACCGGAGCCTGGGTGGCGACGGACTTGGCACAGCGGAAGCCGTGCTGGAAGAGGTCGTGGAGCATCGAGGTGGTGCGGCCCTCGCGGCGTGCGGCCTCGTAGGACTGGCGCACCTGCCCGGCGATCTCGGCCTCGCCCAGCACGAGGGAACGCAGCCCGGAGGTGACCTCGTAGAGGTGCTGGGGCACGGGTGCGTCCATCGCCGCGTCGAAGCAGAGGGCGACCACCTCCCGGTCCAGACCGCTGGTGCGGGCCACCGCGTCCAGGACCAGGTCCACGCTCTCGTGGAAGCGGTCGGTGTCGAGATAGATCTCGAGCCGGTTGCAGGTGCTGATGACGACCTCGCCGGCGATCACCGGTGCGGCGCCGGCGGCGGTGCGCTCGCTCTGGATCTCCTCGATTACCGCCGGGAGGGCGTCCGCCGCGCGGGTCAGCGCGTCGAGCACCTCGAGATCGAGGTGCTCATGGGAGGCACGGAGAGCGGCGAGCATGCTTGCCAGTCTAGGCACGTCCCCCGACCTCCTGCCGATCCTGGGAGCCGCTGTCCCGAACGTGTGCACAATGGGGGCGTCATGTCACAGAACCCCATGTCAGAGCCCCTTTTTGGCGACAGTGCGTCAGATCGATCGCGACACCTGTCAGAACCCGGGAACGCCGCAGGCCCCGGGCATGCCACCGCCCCCGCGATCGCCTCTCCCGCCCCCTCCGAGGGCTCCTCGGCGCTGCCCTCGGAGCATCCCGCGCAGCGTCCCATCGCCGAGGGCGGCGTGGCCGATGCCTCACTGCTGAAGGAGCTGCGCGGCGTGAGGACCGCCACCCCGAGCGTGTGGTTCATGCGACAGGCCGGACGCTCCCTGCCTGAGTACCGCGCCCTGCGCGAGGGCACCACGATGCTCGACTCCTGCGAGCGCCCGGAGATGGTCTCCGAGATCACCGTCCAGCCGGTGCGACGACACAAGGTGGACGCGGGGATCTTCTTCTCGGACATCGTGGTCCCCGCCCGCTTGGCGGGCCTCGGCGTGGAGATCAAGCCCGGCGTGGGCCCCGTCTTCGACCATCCGATCCGCACCGAGGCCGATGTCGACGCCCTGCCGCCGCTGGATGATGTCTACGACGCCGCGCTCGAGCCGATCCGTGAGGCGGTGCGCCTCACCGTCGCCGAGCTGGGCACCACTCCCCTGATCGGTTTCGCCGGTGCCCCGTTCACCGTGGCCAGCTACATGGTCGAGGGCGGTCCCAGCCGGGATCACCTGCGCACGCGTGCGCTGATGCGCAGCCAACCGGAGGTGTGGGCGCGCCTGGCCGGCTGGGTCGCCGAGCTCTCCGGCCGCTTCCTGCGCGCGCAGGTGCTGGCCGGCGCCTCCGCCGTGCAACTGTTCGACTCCTGGGTGGGTGCGCTCTCCGAGGACATGTACCGCACCTCCGTGCAGTCCCACTCCGCCGCGACCCTCGCGCATGTCTCGGACCTTCCGGTGCCGCGCATCCACTTCGGCGTCGG
>JAAZLF010000119.1 GCA_012799425.1 Actinomycetales bacterium
CTCAGCGGCTCGCCCCAGTCCGCGTCGATCGTGGACTGCTCGTTCGAGCCGTAGACCTCGTACTCGCCGATCAGTCCGTTCGCGGCGCCGGTGCCGCCTCCTCCGCTGCGCGGGGTGTAGACGAGGCCGCATACCTCCTGCGTCTCACCGAGATCGACCACGATCGAGTGCGGGTGCTGTTCCTCGGACGGTGACCACTGCGAGTGCCAGTACGTCCCCGGGTCCCCGTCGATCGCCGCGGCCGCCGGTCCGTTCGGTGCCGGTTCGCCGGTGGCCTGCTCGCTCGAGACGTCTGCGATGGCACTGGGCTGGACGGTGCCGGTCGCGCAGACCCCCCGGAGCGTCTGCGTGGCACTGGCGATGACCGTCCCCGCGGCGTCGACGACCTCGAACGCGACGGTGCCCGCGCCGCTGCCGGCCACGTCGAACAGGGTGAGGGCCGCTTCGGCCCCCTCTCCGGCGGGGAGATCGCCGAGCTCGGTCTCCTGCGGCAGCGCGGTCCAGCCCTCGGGCAGGCTCGCCACCCTCAGCCGCAGCCCGGTGGCCGGGTCCGGGGAGTCGTTGCTGACTCGAGCATCCACCTCGACCTGGTCCCCGGGCTGCGCGGAGGCCGCGCTCAGCGAGACCGTCAGCCCCACCGTTCCCTCCACGGTCCACACGGTGTCGCCGAGATCGTGGGGGGCCTGGACGATGCGACCGTCCGGCACGGAGTCGAAGCCCTCCCCCGCGACCGGGACGTCCGTCAGCCCGGCGGAGACCACCAGGTGCTGCTGGCTCGCGGCGTTGCTCACGCTCACGCCGCTGGCGACCTCGCGCAGCTGCCACTTCTGCACCGTGGTGTCCTCGCAGGCTGCGAGCACCGCATCGGCACCGATCTGCACCGGGACGTTCAACCGGAGGGTCCCCTCGCGTGAGAGATCCAGGCAGCGTCCGTCGGCCGCACGGATCGTGTAGTACCCGTCATCGGTGGCGGAGAACGTGAACGGGTCCCCGGCTACTGACAGTCCTAGGTCTCCGTCCGTGCCGGCCGTGAGCGCCGCGCCGTCTGCGGAGTCCGCGAGCAGGTAGGTGCCGTCCTCGAGCGGGTGGCGCTCGGCGTTCTCGACCAGCGGGCTGCGGCCTGTCGCGTCCATCGCGGAGCGGAACGCGTCATATCCCTCCCAGGGCGTGGTGCCGGCCCACGTGGCCTGGGCGACCAGCCGCAGCGGCTCGAACATCCGCTCCTCGGTGGTGTTCTCGGCCTCCGCGGGGGTGCCGCCATCGGGCCAGATGCTCATCCGCGCGCCCAGGATCTGCTCGGTGCCGCGCGTGACCTCGCCGTTGTAGAAGGTCGTGGGCGTCCATCCGCGCTCGTACAGCCCGCGGGAGTCCACGCCGTAGCCTCCTCGCACCATGTAGAGGCTGTTGGAGACGTTGACGACCTCGTGCCCCCAGTCCACGAAGGTCTGCGGGGAGACCTCGGAGGCGGCGTTGTTCCAGTGCTCGACGACGATGTCGGTGTCGAAGTCGATGACGGCGTTGTCGGTGATCACGCCGTCGTTCCAGATCCGCAGGGTCTTGCCCCGCTCCTTCACGTGAGCATTGACGCGATTGACGTACCAGGCCACCACGTCGTTCTCGGTGGCCTCCTCGCCGAACTTCTCGTGGGCGAACTCGAGCATCTGCGGGAAGTTGGAGTAGCCGCTGCCGAGCATGTACTCGTCCACGCCCATGTGCCACTGGTCGCTGGTGAACACCTCGTCGTACTCGTCCATCAGCGCGGTGTAGAACTCGAAGGACTCCTCCTTGGTGATGTCCATCCTCACCTCGTCCTTCTCGCCGGTGGCCGGGTTCGTCAGCTGCAGCTCGGGCAGGTTCTCCAACCAGATCTCCATGTGACCGGGCGAGTTGATCTCCGGGATCACCTCGATCCCGCGCTCTTCGGCCTTGGCCACGAACTCCGCGACATCCTCCTTGGTGTAGTACGACCAGGTGTTGGTCTGCGGGTAACCGTCGACCTTGAGCTTCATCTCCATGACGATCGAGTTCAGCTTGAGGTAGCTCATCTCCTCCAGGAGCCGGTCGATCCACTCGGGCGAGATGTTGATGACGCACGCGCACACGGTGACGCCGCGCTCGGCGTAGTCCGGCACGTCCACGAGTTCTCCGCGCGGCAGCTCGAGCTGCTGGGTGAGCATCTGCAGCACCGTGCGGGTCCCGTAGAAGGCGCCGGTCGCGGTCGCGGCGGTGACCGTGATCCTCTCCCCCACATGCAGCACGTATCCCTCGTCGCCGAGCTCCTCGCGCGAACCGTCCAGCACGAGCTCGAGGTCCCCGCTGCGGGCCTCCTCACCCACCGAGGCCTCGGGGATCGCCGTGGCGAGCTCCTCTGCGGTGATCTCCGCGGTGCGGTCCAGAGCGGAGTCGGAGGCGACGATGCGAAGATCGGGCGCGGCGGAGAACGTCCCGTCCGCCGATTCCCATCCGTCGATCGAGGGGATCACCGCCGGCAGAGCGGGGTCCGATGGAGCGGTCTCCGCCGGAAGCGCGTTGGCCGGATCCGCCGCGGCCGGGCCGACGGCGGCGGCGAGCAGCAGCGCCAGGGCCGACAGCAGGGCTGCGAGACCTCGCCCGACTGCGACCCGCGCGGCGGAAGCTCTCCCGGCCGGTGGGTCACCCGCGCTCCGGGATCGAGAGGATGCCGGATCGGATGCCGCAGCCGTCGCTGCCATGGAGAACCTCGCTGTTCACGGGTGCCGGACGACGACCCGTCAGCACCACCGGGAATGTGGCATACGCAACATATCGGCGCCCGCAGAGGTCGTCAACCGTTTCACATCGCTTCTCTCGGCTCGCTGCGCCGC
>JAAZLF010000120.1 GCA_012799425.1 Actinomycetales bacterium
CACCATCGAGGTGCCCGCCCCGTCGTGCATCCTGCGACCCCGCCCACATCCACACTTCACTGATTGCGCAAGTATGGAACGGCTGGGACGCTGAGGGCATGACGGCTCCGGAACCGCCCGACGCCTCCTCCCCCACCACACCGCAGCTCGCGGCGGCGGCGAACACCTTCGCCCTGCTCTCCAGCCCCGCCCGGCTCCACCTGGTGCACCTGATGAGCGGCGGGGGCTACGACGTCGGCGCGCTCGCCCGCAGAGCGGGCCTCAGCCTCCCCACCACCAGTCAGCACCTGAGCAAGATGCGCCTGGCCGGCATCATCTCCGCGCGTCGCGAGGGCCGTCACAGCTACTACACCGTGGGCGACCCGCACGTCCTCTCCCTCGTCGAGCAGATCTTCGAGCACATCGCGCCCGACGGCTCGCTCGCCCCCGACCCTCCTGCGAAGGATCCCCGCACATGACCGCCCCCGCCCCGCGCTCCACCGCTGCGGACCCGAAGGTCGATCTGCGCAAGTTCGCATGGCTGTCGATCGTGGCCGCGATCGTGACGATCGCCCTGAAGACCGGAGCCTGGGCCCTCACCGACTCCGTCGGCCTCCTCTCCGACGCCGCCGAGTCCACCGTGAACCTGGTCGCCGCCGTCGTGGCGCTGATCGCGCTGACGGTCGCCGCACGCCCCGCCACAGAGCGCTTCCTGTACGGCCGAGCGAAGGCCGAGTACTTCTCCGCGGCCGTCGAGGGCCTGATGATCTTCGTGGCCGCCGCGGTCATCATGGTCACCGCGGTGGAGCGCTTCATCAATCCCCGGCCCCTCGAGAACCTCGGGATCGGGCTGGTCATCGTGGTGATCGCCTCGCTGGTCAACGGCGCCGTCTCCGTGGTGCTGCTGCGCGCCGGCAAGGCCCACAACTCGATCACGCTGCGCGCCGACGGCAAGCACCTGATGACCGACGTGGTCACCAGCGCCGGAGTGCTGCTGGGAGTGGCCCTGGTGGCGCTGACCGGATGGGAACGACTCGATGCACTGGTCGCCTTCGCCGTGGGCGTGAACATCGTCATCACCGGCATCGGCCTGCTGAACGAGGCCGTCTCCGGCCTGCTGGACAAGGCCCTGCCGGAGGAGGACCACGACATCATCACCGAGGTGCTGCGCCGTCGCACCGACGGGACCGTGACCTTCCACGGCCTGCAGACCCGCGAGGCCGGCCAGCAGAAGTACATGAACGTGCACGTCCTGGTGCCTGATGAGTGGACCGTGAAGCAGGGCCACGACTACATCGAGGGCCTCGAGACCGAGCTGTACGGCTGCTTGCCGGACCTCACTGTCCTGACCCATCTCGAGCCGATCTCCGATCCGGCCTCGTACGAGGACATCCCCGAGCAGCACGTGCCGATCCACGGCGACGACCACGACCCGACCAGGCCGCCGGGCCGCGCCTCCTCCTGAACATCAGGACCGCACGGGGCTCAGCTCAGCAGCGCTGCAAGCCGCGCATCGGAATCCGCCAGCGCCTCACGGTCGTAGGTCGAGGCGCTCGAGAGGATCTCTCCGGCGCCGGTGCGCTCGATGAGCTGCTCGAGCCGGCGCCGCACCGCGCCGGCCGTCCCGGCCGCGGTGCCCGCGAGCCCGTTCTCCACCCGTTCGGCCTCCTTCCGGCTCCACTGCCTCGCGCGGATCCTCTCGGCCGGCTCCAGCTGCTCGAACAGCCCGGTGGTGCGGGAGCGCGCCATGGCCCAGACCTCGGGCAGCGCAAGATCACGGGCCTCCTGCTCGGTGTCGGCGATCAGCACGTCCGTCGAGACGATCACCTCGGGCCCGTCGGCGCGGTGCGGACGGAATCTCCGGCGATAGCGGGCGAGGTGCTCCTCGAGATCGGGCGCATCGAGCATCGGTCCTCCGATCACCACCGGCAGCCCGAGCGCCGCGGCGGTGTCCAGGCCGCTCCCGGTGGCGAGCAGGAACATCCGCGGCGGCGCTGTGCCCGCGGGGTGGGCGGTGACCGGGGCCGTTCCCTCGAGATATCCCCGGACCTGCGCGACCTCCTCCTCGAAGGACTCAGGGCTCACCTCCGGGCGACCCAATGCCTCCCGCACGGGCGCGGTGAAGCCCAGGGAGCGTCCCAGCCCCAGGTCGATCCGCCCCGGATGGAGGGCCTCGAGCATCAGGAACTGCTCGGCGACCACCAGCGGCCGATGATTGGGCAGCATCACCCCTCCCGAGCCCAGGCGGATCCGACGCGTGCGGGCTCCGGCCGCCGCCAGCAGCACTGCCGGGGAGCCGCTGGCGATACCGGGCACCGCATGGTGCTCGGCGACCCAGAACCGCTCGTAGCCCAGGCGCTCGACGGCGACGGCACGCTCGACGGAATGACCCAGAGCCGCTGCCAGGGGGTGCCCGTGGCGCGTGCGGGAGCGATCGAGCAGGGAGAGCCTCATGCCGTGACCAACGCCCGATGGCCTGCAGAGCTTCCCCGCCGGGCGGTCAGGAAGCTCTCACCGCCGACTGCGCCGCCGGACAGGGTGTGTGGCTAGCCTGAGCAGTATGAACGCTCCCCATGTGCCGCTGTCGCTGCTCGATCTCGTCCCCATCTCCGAAGGCATGAGCACCCGCGAGGCGATCGATGCCTCGATGGAGGGGGCGAGGGCCGCCGACCGGCTCGGCTACGAACGGCTGTGGTACGCGGAGCATCACAACACCAACAGCCTCGCCTCGAGCGCGACGTCGCTGCTGATCGACCGGGCCGCATCGCTGACCGAGCGGATCCGCGTCGGCTCGGGCGGCATCATGCTCCCCAACCACTCCCCGCTCGCGGTGATCGAGCAGTTCGGCACCCTGGTCCAGTTCCACGGCGACCGCATCGATCTGGGCCTGGGGCGCGCCCCCGGCACCGACCAGCTCACGGCGCAGCTGCTCGCCCGCACCTCGGCCGAGCCCTCCGCCTTCATCGCAGCGGTCGAGCAGATGCGCGACTGGTCCCGCCAGGAGAGCAGCGGCTCGATGCCCATCTCGGCCGACGTCGCCCGCGGCACCGAGGTGCCGATGTGGATCCTCGGCTCGACCGCCAACGGCGCTCGGCTGGCCGCGGA
>JAAZLF010000121.1 GCA_012799425.1 Actinomycetales bacterium
ACCATCCGCGGTCGCATCACGTATCCGAGTTGCTGGCGTTGGTTCACGTGAAACCGGTGAGAAGCAGCCAAGTTCGCGCAGAGCTCTCACCCACCGCATCTTTCAACACGCTACGGATGCGCGGATTCACTCGGTACCAGGACCGGGATCCACGTGAAACGCCGCCCGCCACTAACAGGAATAACTGACGACGACGCGCAGCGGGCGGCAGATAGGAACCTGCGGTTTCGTGTGAAACCTAGGCAGAGGGCACGTGCAAAGGATCCGAGCGCCTCCGCACCAGGATGCCCGATCTTTGGCGTTGGAGTCACAAAGAACATAGCCCCTGCGGCACGCTCTACGAGAGGTCGTGCCTAGAGGCCGGGCATCTATCCACAACGCTGTGCACATCGGTGGATAACCGTCTTGGTTGCTCGTGACCTGCGGCGACGCAGACTTTGCCGCCTGGCGGGGCTGCCGTGCGAGCTGATAATCACGTGGTCCTGACAGTCTATACCTATCTGTCAGCATCTTGGCGGATCGGCCCCATGGCGGCGCGCAAGCAGAAGCGCGCCACAAAGAGAACGAGGGGCCCGCAACGCAGCGGGCCCCTCGTCACAGAGCGAGGATCAGCGGTCAGTGATCGCCGGGAGGCAGAGGAACGTCCAGCCCCATGTTCTCCACCAGACGTTCGAGGTCTTCGAGGTTGGTGAACTCGAGCGTGATGCGCCCCTTGCGCTTGCCGACGTCAATGCGCACCGGCGCCTCGAGACGATTCGACAGCCTGCTGGTGAGGTCGACGACGTGGGGATCATAGGTGCTGCGGCGCACCGTACGAGGGGCCGCCTGCTGACCGCCGCTGGCCACCAGACGCTCCACCGCGCGCACGGAGAGACCCTCCTGCACGATCCGCTGGGCGAGCTCCTCCATCAGGTGAGGATCGTCGAGGGAGAGGAGCGCGCGGGCATGTCCGGCACTGATCGCACCACTGGCCAGGCGTCGCTGCACGAGAGCCGGCAGGCGCAGCAGGCGCAGTGTGTTGGTGATCTGCGGACGGGACCGACCGATACGCTCACCGAGCTCGTCCTGGGTGCAGCCGAAGTCCTCCAGCAGCTGCTGATAGGCGTTGGCCTCTTCGAGCGGGTTCAGCTGCGTGCGGTGCAGGTTCTCCAGCAGAGCGTCCCGCAGCAGATCGTCATCGCTGGTCTCGCGGATGATCGCTGGCACTGCGGTCAGACCGGCGCGACGCGCGGCCCTCCAGCGGCGCTCACCCATGACCAGCTCGAAGGATTCGCCGTCCTCGGTGACCGGGATCGGGCGGACCACGACGGGCTGGAGCACGCCGACCTCGCGCAGCGAGTAGGCGAGCTCGTCGAGCTCGTCCTCGTCGAACATGGTGCGCGGATTGCGGGGGTTCTCGCGAACCTCATGGATCGGGATCTCCGCGAAGACCGCGCCCGGCACGCTCACGAGATCCTGGCCGGCCGCGGCAAGTGCGGAAGCCGCATCATCCTCCTGTACGGACGCCGGCGCGGGCTCCCTCTGCGCGGGGGAGCGCTCCTGCGCCGAGGCCACAGGCTCGAGCTGAGACGCGGATTCGGCGGGAGCCGACTCGCTGGATGCTTCATCAGCCGGGGCAGGGGCGACAGGCTCGACGTCGACGGCCGGGCTGTCCTCGGCGGAGTCGGTCGCCGGCGAGGTCGTCGCCGGTGCCGTGGTGCTCTCGGCGGGCTTCTCCTCCGCTGCGGGCTGGCCAGAGCCCGTCCGGGCCGCGACCGGCGCCGTCCCAGCGCTCTGTGACGGCG
>JAAZLF010000122.1 GCA_012799425.1 Actinomycetales bacterium
CAGGCGAAGACCACCTCGTCGCCCTCCCCGACCAGGGCCCGCACCAGATCGGCGGTGGCGGTCACCGAGCCGTTCGCGAGCGCGATCTGGGAAGGCTCCACGCCATGGCTCACCCCCAGCGCCTCACGCAGCGCGGTGCCGGCCGCGTCGGGGTAGAGGTGCATCTCGTCCAGGGATGCGATCACGGCCTCGCGCACCCCCGGGATCGGGGGGAAGGAGGACTCGTTGGACGAGATCTTGAAACGGCGCACACCGTCGTCGGCCGAGGGCTTTCCGGGCACGTAGACCGGCAGGTCCTCCAGGGCAGGGCGCAGACGGATGTTCTCGGCAGGCTGGTCAGGCATGACCCCAGGGTAAGCCTCAGCGCAGCAGGGCGAGTGCCTCCCGGGCGACCAGCTCGGGCTCGGTGAAGGGGACCAGATGCCCCGATCGGTGCGCCTCGACAAAGCGGCCCGCGGGGTGCGCGCGGGCGGAGACGGCATGGGCCGCTGACAATCCGTCGCGCACCGCCCGGTCGAGGCGACCGGCGAGACGACCGGAGAGGATCGTCAGCGGCACCGCATCGTGGGAGCTCGGATGCAGCTGCAGGTACCTCAGTCCGCGCACCACGTGTCGATTCTCCGCGCGCATGGCGTCCGCCGCGGCGACGGTGGAGACCGCCTCGACCGCCGGGCTGCAGTAGGGCTCGGGCAGCGCGGCCGCATGCTGACGCAGGAGAGGGCGCAGCAGGCCGAGGCGGGCCGATGCGCTCAGCAACGGTCCCTGCACCATGGCCTGCAGCTGCATGGCGCGCGAGAAATACAGATCGGCGTGCTCGTCGGAGGGGTCCACCAGCACCAGTCCCGCGAGGGTTCCCGTCCGGGCGGCGGGCTCGGCACCGCCGGGCGCCCGGCGGTGCGCCGTCCGCGCGAGCAGGCGTGCGGCCGCCATGCGGACCACCGGCCCTCCCCAGCTGTGGCCGATCAGGACCAGCCGCTCATGCGGGAAGCTCTCGCACAGCCCGACGAGGTCATCGGCCAGGCGCGCGAGATCACGAGGACGTGCATCAGGATCGGAAGCACCGTATCCGGCACGGTCGTACGCGACGGCCAGAGCGTGCGGGGCCAGGCGCTCGATCACCGGCCCCCAGCTGAGGGCTCCGGCGCCCAGGCCCGCTTCCAGCACGACCAGGTCCGGGCCGGCCCCGCTCGAGACGGCATGCAGGCGGCGTCCGTCGCCCGTGGCCACCGTGTGCTCCCTCCACTGCGCGTGGTCCGGCAGGTGCGATGCGATGCTCATCGCCGCATCGTGGCACGGCGCCCCAGGCGGTGTCGGAACCGTCCGAGAACGTGGGGACAGCCCTGATGCGCTTCGCAGGCTCAGCGCGGACAATGGGCGCATGAGATTCCTCGGCCACATCATCGTCACCGGCCTCGCGCTGTGGGTCACCGCGCTGATCCTGCCCGGCATGCACCTGGGCGACGACAGCGCGAGCACCCTCACGCAGGTCCTCACCATCGCAGCGATCGCGCTGATCCTGGCGCTGATCAACACGATCATCAAACCGATCCTGTCGTTTTTGACGCTGCCCATCACGTGCCTGACGCTCGGACTGTTCCAGCTGGTCATCAACACGCTGATGCTGCTGCTGGCCGGCTGGGTCTCGGGCCTGTTCGACCTCACGCTCGAGTTCGACACGTTCTGGTGGGCGCTCGGCGCGGGCGTGATCATCGGGATCCTCTCGGCGATCGTCGAAGGGGTCACCGGCCTCGGTGAGGACCGTCGCGATCGGAGCTGGTCCGCCGGGGAGTGACAGAGACGGTCCGCGTCGGGGACAGCCCCGGCGCGGACCGCCCCGGTTCTGGGAGGATGTGCCCATGGCTCACTCCTTCGCGGACATCTCCCCGCAGATCGCCCTGACCCCGCTCGACGGCCGCTACCGCGCGCAGACCGCGCCGCTGGTCGACCACCTGTCCGAGGCAGCGCTGAACCGCTCCCGCCTGGTGGTGGAGACCGAGTGGATGATCCACCTGCTCGACCAGCAGGTCATCCCCGGGCTGCGCACCCTCACCGAGGACGAGCGCACGCTGCTGCGTGCCATCCCCGAGGACTTCGGCGCCGAGGGCATCGCCGAGCACGCCGAGATCGAGCGCGAGACGGTCCACGACGTCAAGGCGATCGAGTACTACATCAAGCGCCGCCTGGCCGGCACCTCGCTCGAGCCTCTCGCAGAGGTGGTGCACATCTACTGCACCAGCGAGGACGTCAACAACCTCTCCTACGCCCTGATGGTCAAGGGCGCGGTCGAGCAGGTGTGGCTGCCCGCGCTGCGGGGAACGATCGATGACCTCACCGCCCTGGCCCGTGACGCGGCCGAGGTGCCGATGCTCTCGCGCACCCACGGCCAGCCCGCCACCCCCACCACGCTCGGCAAGGAGATCGCGGTGTTCGCGCATCGCCTGCGCCGCCAGGAGCGCCGCATCAGCGCTGACGAGTACCTGGGCAAGATCAACGGCGCGACCGGCACCTACGCCGCGCACGCCGTCTCCGTCCCCTCTGCGGACTGGGAGCAGGTCTCCCGCACCTTCGTCGAGCATCTGGGGCTGACCTGGAACCCGCTGACCACACAGATCGAGTCGCATGACTGGCAAGCCGAGGTGTACGCGGACATCGCCCGCGCCGGCCGGATCCTGCACAACCTGGCCACCGACGTGTGGACCTACATCTCGATGGGCTACTTCCGCCAGCGCCTCTCCGCCCAGGGCGGCACCGGCTCCTCGACCATGCCGCACAAGGTCAACCCGATCCGCTTCGAGAACGCCGAGGCGAACCTCGAGATCTCCGGGGCGCTGCTGGACTCGCTGTCCTCGACGCTGGTCACCTCGCGCCTGCAGCGGGACCTCACCGACTCCACCACCCAGCGCAACATCGGCCCCGCGATCGGGCACTCGCTGCTCGCGATCGCGAACATCCGCAAGGGCCTCGCAGGGCTGGACGTGGATGCCGACGCGATGGCGGCCGACCTCGACGACAACTGGGAGGTGCTCGGCGAGGCGGTCCAGTCGGTGATGCGCACCCTCGGCGTGCAGGGCATGCCCGGGCTCGACAACCCCTACGAGCGGCTGAAGGACCTC
>JAAZLF010000123.1 GCA_012799425.1 Actinomycetales bacterium
CAGCACGCCCCGCACCTCGGGATCCTCACGGAAGAACGTCGCCAGCTGTCGCAGCTGATGGGCATGCAGACTTGCACGGGTCCGCATCGTGCGATGCAGAGCGAGCACCCGGCCGGCCTCGACACTGCCCGGCGAGACCTCCTCGAGGATCACGACCTCGTCCAGAGTGCGTCGCGCACGCACAGACCACTCCGGCAGCCCCTCCGCAGGCACCGGCCCGTCGGGCGCGCCGTGATCCTCGGACGGGCCCGACCGCCCGTGCTCGAGCTCCTCGAAGTCACCCACCTGAACCACCCCCTCCCTGCACCGGCACCATTGCGATGCACTGCTGACGAATATCCCTCAACGCTACGACCGTGAACTCGCTTACTGAAGAGTCATGACGAAATGGGGATAATTCTGTGGATAGCCATCCTGTGTGGAGGGGAGGTCGCGGAGGGAATCGTGCGCTGTGGAAGGCGATGCGGTCGTGGGGCGCGCGAGGTCCCGTTCCGCGCAGGGGCTCCGCCTGGTACGTTGCGTGATGGGCCGGACGCGAGGTCGGTCGGGGCGAGGTCGAATGTCGGGCACCCGTGATAATGGTCAGAGGGCGAATATCTGGCGCGTGCGAGATGTTCTTGAGAATGTGCACCAGTCGCCTCGGAATTGTGGACAGCTCGCAGTGGGGAGGAATTGTCGAGGATCGCGTTCCCGGCAGATCGCCAGCGTAGCCACCCTGTACACACAGCAGCACACGCGACATGATGGCCGGCATGACCCAGCGCAGCGCTCGCCCCGGCACCGGCCCCACCCCCGGAAGCCCGAACCCCTTCACCCCCGGCTTCGGCCTCACCCCGATGATCCTCGCGGGCCGAGACCTCGCGATCGAGGAGTTCACCGCCGCGCTCGCGGGGAACGTGCCCGAGGCCCGGGCGATCCTGATCTCTGGCGCCCGCGGCTCCGGCAAGACGGTGCTGCTCACCGAGTTCCGCGAGCTCGCCCTCGAGGCGGGCTGGATCGACCTGCGGATGCACACCTCCTCGACCTCCCTGGTGGAGGAGCTGCGCGGCCAGGCCATCGCCCATCTGCGCGAGCTCGACCCCGAGGCGGAGACCTCGCGCCTGACCTCCGCGCGCATCTCCTCGCTCAGCGCCTCGCGCGACATCGTCCAGCGCTACCAGGGAGAGGGGGAGGTGCTCAGCACGGTGCTCGACCGCCTGGCCCAGCTCGCCGATGAGGACGGCGGAGGCCTGCTGATCACCCTCGACGAGCTGCAGTCGGTGGATCGCGACCAGCTGCACGCCCTCACCCAGCACGTGCAGGATCTGATCGGCTCCGGTCACGCGGTCGCGTTCATCGCCGCGGGAGTGCGCCCCGGGGTCGATGCACTGCTGGACCACGAGCGCACCACCTTCCTGCGCCGCGCGCACCGGATCGAGGTGGGCAGCGTGGACGTCGGCACCGCGGCGGAGGCGATCCGCATGACCATCGCCGACACCACCCGGACCATCACCCCCGAGGCCGCGGTGCTGGCCGGTGAGATCTCCTGCGGCTACCCGTATCTGATCCAGCTCATCGGCTCCAAGGCCTGGCAGAGCAGCGGGGACGCCGGCACCCTTGAGATCGAGGACGTGCGACGCAGCCGCGATGCCGTGGTCGCGGCGATGATCAAGAACGTGCACGGGCCCGCTCTGCGCGGCCTCAGCCCCCGCAAGCGCGAGTACCTCCACGCGATGCTCGAGGACGAGGGCCCCTCGAGCGTCGGTGACATCGCCCGGCGGATGGGCATCGATCCACGCAACCAGTCCACCTACCGCGAGCGCCTCATCGAGGAGGAGCTGATCCGCCCCGCCGGGCGCGGCTTCGTCGAGTACTCCCTGCCCTATCTCGCCGACGCACTGCACCACGAGGCCCGCACCGGGGTGGGGGCCGATGTCGAACCCGACCGCGGCGTGCGCCGCTCCCACCGCGGTCGACGCGGCCCTCGACCATAGGCGGAGGCGATCGCACCGTCGGCATCGGTAGCGTGAAGAGCACCATGAGCACGATCCTCACCAAGTCCCAGCGCCCCGCCCGCACCTACACCACCGGCCCGGTCACCCGGGCGCTGCGATGGTTCTCGGTGCTGTCGACGCTCGGCATCACGGCCTGGCTGCTCGCGCGCTACCCCAGCCTCCCGAGCACGGTCGCGACCCATTTCGATGCCACCGGGCAGGCCGACGACTGGGGGCCGCGGTGGTCGATCCTGGTGGTCGCCGGGATCATGGTGGTGCTGTCGCTGGGGATCACGGCGCTGTCCACCCGGCCGCGCGGCTTCAACTACCCCAGCGAGATCACCGAGGGCAACGCCCAGGCCATGTACCGCGAAGGGGAGCGGATGCTGGTCTGGACGGCGCTGGGGATGCAGATGATCTACCTCGGGATCGTCTGGGCGGTGATCGTCGGCGGCGGCGGCTCGTTGCTGGCGATCGGCCTGGTGGGCCTGATCGGTGCATCGGTCGTGGGGATCATCCGCCTGGTCCGCGCCGCCCGCACTCAGAGCTGAGCGAGGGCGAGGCCCACGTTGTCCGGCCCGCCGGCGGCGAGCGCCAGCTCGATGAGCTGCTGCGCGAGCGCCTCGGGCTCGCCGGCCGACGTCAGTGCGCTCGCGAGCCCTGCCGGCTCCACCACGGCATGCAGGCCGTCGGTGGTCAGCAGCACCAGATCGCCGGGCTCGAGCCGGCGCACCAGCAGGTCCGGCGCCGTCGGCGCACCTGCGGCGAGCGCCCGGTTCAGCACTGCACGGTTCGGATGCGCGGCGACCTCCTCGGGGGAGAGGCGCCCCGCCTCGACCAGTGAGCGCAGCAGCGTGTGGTCCTGCGTGATGTTCTCGAGCCGCTGACCGCGCACCAGCACCGCCCGGGAGTCGCCGAGGTGCGCGATGTGCAGCCGGTCCGCGTCCAGCAGCGCGGCCGTGAGCGTCGAGCCGACATCGCCCTCGGCCGGGACCAGCGCCTCGACCTCCCGCCAGGCCGCTTCGAGGGTCGCGAGCGGGGCGGCCGACGGATCGGCCTCGAGCGTGCGGACCAGCGCTGCCGAGAGCGCCGAGAGGATCCGCAGGGCGAGGTCCTGCGAGGTGCCGAAGCCGTCGGCGACGGCGAGCAGGGTGTGCCCGCCCGGCAGCTCGCGGACGAGCACGGCGTCCTGCTGCGCGTCGCGCGTGAGGCCGATGTGCAGCGCCCAGGCGGTGCGGGGCGTGGTGGTGGAAGTGGTCATGATGTCCTCCGAGGAGAGTGCCCCGAGGTCACGGGCGAGGGAGCGGACGGCTGCAGCGCGGGAGAAGGCGTCGGCCTCCTCCTGCCGCCACCAGGAGCGCAGCTCTGCGGCGGCGGCGGAGCCATCCAGATCGCACAGCACCCGGATGCGGGCGAGCCCCATCCCGATGCCACGCAGGGAGGCGATGAGCCGTGCATGCTCGACCTGGTCGGCGCCGTAGGAGCGGTAACCGGTGAACGGGTCGACGCGGCGCGGGACCAGCAGCCCCGACTCGGCGTAGAGGCGCAGTGCCTTGGGGCTCAGCCCGCTGCGCGCGGCCAGCTCCCCGATGCTCATCAGCGCCTCGTCCATGCGTTCCTCCGTCGTTCCTCGCCCGGTGCCCCGGGCACCGGGTCCATCCCGGTGATGACCACGGTCGGGATGTCCCCTGGGGGAGAGTCAAGCAGGGCTGCGATTAATCCGTCGACCTGCACGGTTCCGCCGTGATCCACTGACCCCATGCACGTGAGCATCCGTCCCCTGGACTCCTCCTGCGACCTCGAGCTCGACCAGTACCTCGCGCTCGAGACCGCCCTCGACGAGCACACCTACGGCGCCCACCAGGCGCTCACCCGTGAGCAGCTGCGCGCTCAGCTGGTCGACTCCCCGTACTGGCGAACCCAGCGCTGGATCGCGCTCGCGGAGACCCTGGAGGGCGGCGAGAGCCTCGTGGGCCGTGCCGCGGCGTTCATCCCGCTCCAGGAGAATCTCGAGAGCATCTCGGTGGGCGTCTCCGTGCACCCCGCCTTCCGAGGGCAGGGGGTAGCGACGCTGCTGGCCCAGGAGGTGCTGATGCCCGCGATCCGCGACTCGGGCCGCACCCTGATCGAGGGCTGCGGCGAGATCCCGGAGGGACACGACCCCGACAGCCCCGATCACCCGGTGAACCGCCTCGCCCGGCGCCTCGGGATCTCCCGCAAGAATCTCGCCGTGTGCCGCGCGCTGCCGCTGCCGCTCGCGGACACTCTGCTGGATGCGCTGCAGGCCGAGGCCGAGGAGAAGCTCGGGCAGTACAGGGTGGAGCTGTGGGACGGCGACATCCCCGAGGAGCACCTCGAGGCGTACGGGCTGATGCTGCGTCAGCTCGAGCTCGACGAACCCGACGAGGAGGTCGAGCACGAGGCGCCCGAGTACACCCCGGAGCGGATCCGCGAGGGGGAGCGGCGCCTGCGCGAACAGGGCCTGGTGAAGATCACGGCGGTCGCGATCGCGCCCGACGGCAGCTTCGCCGGGAACACCGAGGTCCATGTGCACAGCTCGCCCGGCAGCACCCTCGGCTGGCAGGAGAACACCCTGGTCATGCCCGAGCATCGCGGTCATCGGCTGGGTCTCGCGCTGAAGGTCGCCACTCACCGGCAGCTGCGCGAGCGCGCCCCGCAGCTGCGCACCCTCGTCACCTGGAACTCGCACGTGAACCCCTGGATGATCGAGATCAACGAGAAGCTCGGCTACCGGGTGCTCTACCGCGAGCTTGTGCTGCAGGGCCGTCCCGAGCTCTGAGGGAGACACGCCGTAGCCCTCCCGCACCGTCGCCGCCCACCGGGCTAGGTTCGGCGGCAAGGGAGGGGGCTGTGCATGGGTGTGCAGGCGAAGCATCGCAGGAGGACTCGGCGCGGCCGGCCTCATGAGCAGTTCATGATCGCCATCGCGATCCTGTTCCTGGTGATGGCCGGCGGCATGGCGGCGGCTCTGGCCACCAGCATCGTCACTCCGGGCGCGGAGCGCCACGTCGGCGAGGACGCCCCCGAGGTCACGCCCCACCAGCGGTGAATGGGCTCAGGTCACCGAGGCGGGTGGCACCATGGAGCCATGAGCCAGGAACCGCAGCGTCTCGTCACCGCCACTCGGGAGATCGTCGCACCCGCCGCGGCGATCTTCGAGCTGATCGCCGATCCCGCGCAGCAGCCGCGCTGGGACGGCAACGACAACCTCGACCAGGCCGCATCCGGCCAGCGCGTGCGCGCAGTGGGTGATGTGTTCGTGATGCGAAACCGCAACGGTGGGGTGCGCGAGAATCACGTCGTCGACTTCGCCGAGGGAAGCGCGATCGCCTGGTTGCCGGCGCCCCAGGGAGAGACGCCCCCTGGGCATCTATGGGGATGGCAGCTCGAGCCCGTCGACGGCGGTACACGGGTCACGCACCTGTACGACTACTCGCGGCTGTACGACGAGAAGCGCCTGCCCAAGGCGCAGGCGGTGACCGCGCAGAAGCTGCTCGCCTCGATCGACCGGCTCGCAGCGCTGGTCGAGGAGGGTGCGGTCTCCTGACGTCGCGCGAGGAGGACCGCGTCGAATCCGCCATCGAGCAGGCGGTCCGGCGAGGCGACTTCGAGGACCTGCCCGGCGCGGGCAAGCCCCTGGACCTGCCCCGCAGTCACGATCCCGATTGGTGGATCAAGCAGCGCATGGCCAGCGGCGACATCGACCGTGAGGCGCTGCTGCCGGTCGTGGTGCTGCTGCGCCGCGAGTTCGAGGCCCGCGAGGAGACCCTCGCCGCGCTGCCCACCGAGCAGGCCGCCCGCGAGTATGCCGCGGACTTCAGCGAGCGGGTCCACGAGGACCGCCGCGACAACCCCTTCCAGGTGATGCTCGCCCCCGCCTGGGATCCCGACGACGCGGCACAGCTGTGGCGGGAGCTGCGGGCGGCGGCGCCGGCGGAGAAGCCGCTCGCGCCGCCCGTGCCGGAGCCGCCGCCCCGTCGGCGCTGGTGGTTCTTCGGCCGACGGCGCTGAGGCCCGCTACGCCTGCTGCGGCCACCACCGGGGCAGCTGCGCGGCGATCTGGTCGGCCGCGGCAGCCGCATCCCCGCCCTCTGAGGCGACGACGACCGAGAACGACGCGGTGACACCGCCGGCGAGAGCCGCGGCGGCAGTGCCGTCCGCGGTTCCAGGCACCTGCACGCCGACTCGCTCGAGCGTCGAGATCGCCGCCTCGGCACGGCGACGCATCGAGCGTTCGAGAGCTGCCGTGAAGGCGGGAGAGCTCAGGAACAGGCCCCGATACACCTCCCGCCGCTGCAGCAGCTCCGCGACCTGCAGCCGCAGAGCCTCGTCGTAGGTGCGTGCGAGGTCCCGTGCTGACGCGGCGGTGGCGATCTCGTGGGTGCTCACCGCAGCCAGATCGTCCACGAGATCGGCGAAGGCATCGGCGACAGCCGCGTCGAGCGAGATCCAGTGCCCGTAGAACGTCACCCGGTGCACGTCCGCGCGACGGCAGACCTCGGCGACGCCCAGGCCGCGGAGGTCCTCGGCGCCGTCCACGGCGTCGAGGATCGCTCGCCGGATCCTGGCCCGTGTGCGAAGGGAGCGCGGATCGTCCGGGCGCCGACCGCCGGGACGACCGGCCGTCTCAGCGGACGCTGGACTGCCCACCATCGACCGGGAGCAGCTGACCGGTGATGAAGCGCGAGGCCTCGGAGGCCAGGAACACCATGACCGGGCCGAGATCGCGGTCCGGGTCGCCGTACTTGTGGCCGAGGGCGATGGTCGCCTCGTTCATCCAGTAGTTCGCGGTGCGTCCTTCCTCGTCCAGGCGCTCCATCGCCGCGTCATACATCGGGGTGGCGATGGCGGGGAGGATCGCGTTCACGCGCACGCCGTCCGTGCCCCAGGCCGCTGCGGCGGTGCGGGTCCAGGAATGGACCGCGCCCTTCGCTGCGGAATACGCGGGAGCGACGGCTTCGGGACGCAGACCGGAGATGGATCCGAAGTTGATGATCGAACCGCGGCCGTTCGGCGCCATCAGACGGTGTGCGGCCTGGTTGGTGAGCATCGTGCCGCGGACGTTCACGGCGAACATCGCGTCCCAGTCCTCGACGGTGACGTTCGAGGCGTCCCCCGAGCGCTGGATCGCGGCGGGGTGGGCGAGAGCGTCGAGACCGCCGAGCAGCTCGGCGGCCTCGTCGAAGCGGGCGGTCACATCGTCCGCATCGGAGACGTCGAGGCGGCGGAAGTCCGCGCGGCCGGGGCCCTGGGCGGTCGCGGCCTCGGCGACCTCGAGGCCCTGCTCCTGGTCGACGTCCATGCTCACCACGTGTGCGCCGGCGGCGACGTAGTTGCGCACGGTCGCGGCGCCCATGCCGCTCGCGCCGCCGGTGACGATGATGCGGTGGTCGGTGAGATCCATGTGGTTCACGGTGCAGCTCCTTCTGACGAGGGGTGGGCGGCAGGCGCCGCCGACGCTTCTACGCTACACCCGTAAATCAGTGGGGGTGTCCAGGTGTGCTCGCGGCCACCCACTCCTCAGGATCCGCGGCCGATGCGGGGGCCCCGTTCGCCCGCAGCCACGTGCACACGTTCACGCAGTCACGGCGCAGGAAGTCCGCACCGTTCGGGTTCGCGATCAGATCGATGACCTGCGGGACGTCGATGATCACCGGATCGGGCTCGGCCAGCCGGGAGTCGGCGAGGAGGTTGTAGGGGGAGAGATCGCCGTGGACCAGGCCCAGCCGCGCCAGATCAAGCACCGCCTCGCGCAGCAGGCGGGCCCAGCGCTCGACGGTGGGTGCATCGGGCGCGGTCTCGTGCAAGCGCGGGGCGGCGACCGCGCCGCGCTCGTCATCGGTGCCGATGAACTCCATGCACACCTCGGTGCCGACGATCTGCACCGGATAGGGGACCGGCAGACCGGCCTCCCACAGCCGGCTCAGCACGTCGAACTCGGTGCGGGCCCACTGCGCGGCGGCGGCCTGCCTGCCGAAGGCGGTGCCCTTGGCGATCGCGCGGCCCTCGCGAGTGTCCTTGACGCGGCGACCCTCGGTGTAGGTGCTGCTGCGGTGGAAGGCGGTGTGCTCGGGGGAGCGGTAGCGCTTGGCCACCATCAGCAGCGCCTCGCCGGGAGCGCCGGTGAGCTGCTCCTCGGGCAGGGCGCGCTCGAGCAGGAAGGCGTCGGCCTCCTTGCCGGTCTTGAGGATCCCGAGCTCGGTGTCGATCGCCCCGTCGTGCTGGACCAACCAGTCGGGGAAGGGCTGCGGGCCGCGGTCGAGGGTATGGGCGGTCTCGGGCCAGGTGGACCAGCGCTGGTCCGTGCCGAGCTCCGCGACGGTGGCGGTGTACATGGCGCGGGCGAAGAAGGCGTCCCTGTCGAAGGACGTGGTCATGGGGTCTCCTGAGGGAGGGCCTGCGAGATGCTCAGCAGGCGGGGGCGGAAGGGAGGACAGCAGGGGTCAGCACGGCGACGACCATCAGCTCCTCCTTCCCTCAGGGCTCCACGCGGAACCGGGATCACCGTACGACCTCGCTGCCCCGCGGCGCGAGGCATTTATCCCTGGCGCCCGTGGCGCGTGTTCCAGGACCCCTCCGGCAACGACCTGTGCATGCTGCCGGCCGTAGGATCCGGCGCATGAGACATGCATGCAGGACCTCAGCCTTCCTGGCCACGCTCCTCGGAGCCGCGGGCGTGCTGCATTTCGCCCGGCCCGTGCCCTTCGACTCGATCGTCCCGTCGGCGCTGCCCGGCCCGGCGCGCCACTACACCTACGCCTCCGGGGCCGCGGAGCTCGGCACCGCGGCGCTGCTCGCCGTGCCGCGCACCCGGCGTTTCGGCGGGATCGCGGCGGCGGCGCTCTTCGTCGCGGTGTTCCCCGCGAACCTGCAGATGACCTACGACTGGCGCGGCGCGCGGCCGAGGAAGCGCGCCATCGCCCTCGGGCGCCTGCCGCTGCAGGGCGTGCTCATCGCGCAGGCTCTGCACGTGGCGCGGCGGGGCTGAGGGCCCAGGACGCACCGAGGCTTGGAGACGGATTCGTCAATGCGTTAGCGTTACCGGTCTGTGAGCTGTCTGACGGAGGAGAGCGCATGACCACCAGACGAGCCCTCCTGGGGCTCGCCGGACTCGCCGGGGCGTCCGCCCTGGTCGGATGCTCGGCAGACCCGGAGATCGACCCGGCACTGGGGCCGCCAGCCGAGGCGGGGCTGAAGGACGAGATCACCTTCGGGATCTGGGACAAGGCGCAGGAGCCCGCGATGCTCCAGATCATCGAGGCCTTCAACCAGCATTACCCGGACATCGCGGTGAGCATCTCGACCACCGCCTTCGGCCCCTACTTCGAGCGGCTGCGCATCCAGGCCACCGGCGACGACCTGCCTGACGTCTTCTGGATCAACGGCCCGAACTTCGAGCTCTACGCCTCCTACGGGATGCTCCAGGACCTCACCGACCTCGAAGGCTTCGACACCGCGAACTATCCGCCGAACATGGTCGAGCTGTACTCCTACCAGGGCACCCCGTACGCGATCCCGAAGGATTTCGACACCGTCGCGCTCTGGTACAACCGGGACCTGCTGCAGCGTGCCGGAGTCGACGAGCCCGCCGGCAGCTGGTCCTGGGACGAGTACCGCGACGCCTCCGAGATCGTCACCCGCGCGCTCGGCGACGAGCAGATCTGGGGGAACCCCGGCGGCGTCGCGAACCAGGCCCTGATCTACCCGCTGATCCTCCAGGCCGGCGGCTTCATCATCTCCGAGGACCGCACCACCTCGGGATACGACAGCCCCGAGGCGCTCGAGGCGTTCCGCTACCTCGACGGCATGATCCGCGACGGGATCACCCCGGACGTCCGCTACACCACGGAGAACCCGCCCAAGGACCTGTTCAACAACGGTCGCACCGCGCTGTACCTCTCCGGGAACTGGGAGGCGGCGCTGCTGCAGGAGTCGCCGGTGCGCGAGCACCTGGGCGTCGCGCCGATGATCCACGGCGCTCAGGAGGCCAACGTCATCCACGGCATCGGCTGCGCGATGTCCTCGCGCAGCCGCCACAAGCCCGCGGCCTCCGCCTTCCTGGCCTTCCTCGGCTCCGAGGAGGCGAACCGGATCCAGGCCGAGGCCGGTGCCGCCAACCCCGCCTTCGTGGGCACAAACGACGCCTACGTCGAGGCGATCCCCGAGTTCTCCCTCGACGTCTTCGTCGACGCCGCAGAGACCGCCCTGCCGTACCCGGCCTCGCAGAACACCAACGCGTGGCTCCAGCTCGAGGAGCTGCTGTTCCCGAAGATCCTCGGCGGCGATGCACCGCTCGAGGACGGGGCCGCAGAGCTCGCCGACCGCATGAACGGAGTGCTCGCCGATGAATCATGACCTCGCGCGACCCGCCCCGCGCAGGCGACGCAGCCGCGACGGGCTCTGGCCGGTCGTCTTCCTCGCCCCGCTGATGATCGGGGTGATCGTCTTCTACTTCTGGCCCATCCTGGCCACCTTCCTCAACACCTTCTCGAGCTTCGACCCCTTCGGTGGGCGCAGCTTCGCAGGCCTGGACAACTACCGGACCCTGCTGAGCGACTCCTTCATCCCGCGCGCGGTGCTCAACACTGCGGTGTACACCGCGATCGTGCTGCTCGGCATCCCGATCGCCATCGGGATCGCCTCGCTGATGAGCCAGAAGGGCCTGCGCTTCTCCCGCTTCTATCAGGTGCTGTTCTTCCTGCCGGCGGTCTCGATGCCGGTCGCGGTGGCGCTGGTGTGGCGGATGATCTTCAACAAGGAGTTCGGCGTCGCCAACTGGGCGCTGTCCCTGATCGGCATCGAGGGCCCGTACTGGGTCACCGCGCCGTGGTGGGCGCTGCTGGCGGTGTCGATCGTGGGCCTGTGGGCGAGCCTGCCGCTGGCGATCATCATCCTCTCGGCCGGGCTCCAGGGCATCCCCGCGGAGCTGTACGAGGCCGCGCAGCTCGACGGCGCCAGCACGCTGCGCCAGTTCTTCGCGGTCACCGTCCCGCTGCTGACGCCCAGCATCTTCTTCCTCACGATCATCACCGCGATCAACGGCTTCCAGCTGTTCGACCTGCTCTTCGCGATGATGGGCCAGGCGAACCCCGCGATGGCGGACACCCAGTCGCTGGTCTACCTCTTCTACTCCGAGGCTTTCCGTCAGAACGACCAGGGCTACGCCTCCGTGATCGCACTGCTGATCCTGCTGATCATCGGTGTGTTCACGCTCCTCCAGTTCCGCATGCAGCGCAGGTGGGTGCACTATGAGTGACAAACGCAGGACGACCCGGGCCCCGCGCCGCTGGGGCACCCATCTGGTGCTGCTGATCGGCGGGCTGCTGATGGTGTTCCCCTTCGTGTGGCAGGTGAACATGTCCCTGTCCACGCACGCCGAGGTCACCTCCGTGCCGCCCACCTGGTTCCCCTCCGAGCCCCAGTGGGGCAACTACCCCGCGGTGTTCGAGCAGATCCCGTTCTGGAGCCAGTTCCTCAACACCGCCGCCGTGACCATCGCGAGGGTGCTCGGGCAGCTGCTGCTGTGCGCACTGGCCGGATACGCCTTCGCCCGCATGACCTTCCGCGGCAAGAACGTGCTGTTCGCGCTGGTGCTGTCGATCCTGATGGTGCCGTACCAGATCTATCTGATCCCGCAGTACGACATCGTCCAGCAGCTGGGCTGGCTGAACACGATCGCGGGCATCGCGGCGCCGGGCATCTTCAGCGCCTTCGGCACCTTCCTGATGCGCCAGCACTTCCTGGGCATGCCGCGCTCCCTGGAGGAGGCGGCACGCCTGGACGGCGCCAACCCGTGGCAGACGTTCTGGCGGATCATGTTCCCGCTGTCGGGGCCCGCGCTCAGCGCGGTCGCGATCCTCACCGCCCTGGCCTCGTGGAACGACCTGATGTGGCCGCTGATCGTGGCGACCTACGACGACCGCACCACCCTCGCGGTGGGGCTCGCGTCGCTGCAGGGCCAGTTCACCACCGACTATCCGGTGATGATGGCCGCGGCGTTCATGGCGATGCTGCCGCTGATGATCCTGTTCATCGTGCTGCAGCGCCGCGTGGTGGAGGGCCTGGCGCACTCGGGCATGAAGGGCTGAGCAGCCCCGCGACCGCCCTCGCCGCGGCGCCGCTCACCGCTGCGACTCGAGCCGCCCCGCCACCACGGTCGCCAGCACGTCCGTCTCCCGCAGACGCTGCGCCGCCTCGCGGGCGGCGGACTCGACCATCACCCCGCCCGGGCCGAGGGGGACCTCCGTGAAGGGGTCCTCCTCGAGCAGCACCACATCGGCCGGCCCCCCTACCCGCAGCGCGGGGATCCCGTCGGTCGAGGCGGCGAGGGCCTCGCGCGGCTGGAGCTGCTGGGAGGGATGCCAGCCGGGCCGCTCGTCGGCGCTGCGATGCACGGCCGCGGCCA
>JAAZLF010000124.1 GCA_012799425.1 Actinomycetales bacterium
CCCACTTCGCCCCCTCGGGCAGATGCGGGGTGATCCCGGTGGACAGCCCCACCGTGCCGAAGGCGGAGAGCGCCTCGAACAGCACGGCATCGAGCGTGTACGGCGTCATCCGCAGCAGCAGGAAGGTTGCCAGGAACACCACGGTGGCGCTCATGACCAGCACGCCGATCGCCTGTCGGATGGTCTCGTGCGGGATCCGTCGGCCGAAGGCCTCCACCTCCGGGTTGCCGCGGATCTCCGCCCAGATCGAGAGCATCAGCAGTGCGAAGGTGGTCACGCGGATGCCGCCTGCGGTGGATCCGGAGCCGCCGCCGATGAACATCAGCAGATTCGTCAGCAGGCGCGATTCGGCGGTCATCTGGGAGACGTCCAGGGTCGCGAAGCCGCCCGAGCGGGGCATGACCGAGGCGAAGCCGGCCCCCAGCACCTTCGTGCCCAGGCCCTGGCTGCCGAGCGTCGCGGGATTGGACCACTCCATCGCGAGGTAGCCCATGAATCCGAGCCCCAGCAGCAGCGCCGTGGTGGTCAGGGTGAGCTTGGCGTGCAGGCTCCAGCGGCGGGGTGTGCGCAGCTTGCGCACCACCACCAGGATCACCGGGAAGCCGAGCGAGCCCACCAGCACGGCGAGCCCGATCGGGATGGAGAAGAAGGGATCGCCGAGGTACTGGGCCGTGCCCACCGCCTCCGGCACGAAGCCGGCGTTGTTGAATGCGCTGATCGCGTAGAACAAGCCCAGGAACAGCGACTCCCCGATCCCGTGCTCGGTGATCACCATGTACGGGGCCAGCGCTACGAAGGTCGCGACCTCGAAAGCGGTCGAGGTGATCAGGATGATCCTCAGCACCCCGCCCACCTCGGCGAGACGCTCGGCCCGGGTCTCCTGTGCGGTGATGACCCGCTGGGCGAGACCCAGGCGGTGCATCACCGACAGGCTCAGCAGCGAGGCGACGGTCATCAGGCCCAGCCCGCCGAGCTTCATCGCGATCATGATCACGGTCAGTCCGAAGGTGGACCAGTGGATGCCGGTCTCGACGGTCACCAGGCCGGTCACGCAGATCGCGGAGACGGCGGTGAACAGGGCGTCGGTCAGGGCGGTGCGCTCATCGCCGACTGTCGCCGCGGGCAGGGACAGCAGAGCGGTGAACACCCCGATCAGGAGCGTGAACACACCCAGCGCGATCCGTGCCGGGGTGGGCTTGAACAGCGTCCGCAGATGATTCTCGACGCCCGTGGCGCGGCCACGGGTGCGTGGGGACGCGCCGCGCCGCCGCGACTCCCGGATCCCGCCCCCGCTCATGGTGCTCCTGTCCCGCTGCCGGCATCCGCCGGTCGCATCGGCGGAAGTCTACGACCGCCCGGGCCCGGTTTCGATCAGCGCGGCGGCGGGACGAGGGGCGCGGGGCGTCAGCGCTGGGTACGCTTCGACACATGCCCGCCGACGTGCCCGCTCCGCAGCCCGCCCGCCCCGATGCCCCTGCCGCGGGGGTGGTGTGGGAGGACGCGCTGTGCGAGTACGACTTCGGTCCGTTCCATCCGATGGCCCCGATCCGGCTCGAGCTGACCCATGCGCTCGCCCGCAGCGCCGGACTGCTCGAACGTCCCGGGGTCGAGATCCTCGCGGCCCCGGTCGCGAGCGATGCGCAGCTGGCACGCGTCCACGATCCGGAATACATCGCGGCGGTAAAGCAGGCCTCGCGGCCGCTCGAGGAGATGAGCGCCCAGGAGCTCGATCAGCTGATCGGCTTCGGGCTCGGGGGTGATGACGTCCCCCCGTTCCGCGGGATGCACACCGCATCCGCCAGGATCGTCGGCGGGTCCCTCGCCGCGATCGAGGCGATCCGCTCCGGCCGGGTGCGCCGGGCCGTCAACTTCGCCGGGGGACTCCACCACGCGAAGCCCGGGACGGCCTCCGGGTTCTGCGTCTACAACGACGCCGCCCTGGCCGTCCGCCACGCCCTGGACGCGGGGGAGGAGAGGGTGATGTACGTCGACGTGGACGTCCACCACGGCGACGGCGTCGAACGGACGCTCTGGGATGAGCCGCGAGCGATCACCCTGTCCGTCCACGAGACGGGCGAGCGGCTGTTCCCCGGTACCGGCTTCGTGCAGGATTCCGGCGGCCCGGCCGCCCCGGGCACCGCGATCAACGTGCCGCTGCCCTCGCGCACCGGGGCCGACGGCTGGGTCCGTGCGATCCGAGCCACCGTCCCCGCACTGGTGCGCGCTGTGCGGCCCACCCTCCTGGTCACCCAGCACGGCGCCGACTCCCACCGACTGGACCCCCTCGCGGACCTCGCGGTCTCGCTCGAGGCACAGCGCGAGGTGATGCTGCTGATGCGGGAGCTGGCCGATGAGGTCTGTGACGGGCGCTGGCTGGCTCTGGGCGGCGGCGGGTACGCGGTGATCGACGTGGTCCCGCGGTCCTGGGCGCACCTGGTCGCGATCGTCACCGGTGACCCGCTCGAGAGCACCGCACCGCTGCCGCAGGAGTTCATCGCCGCGGCCGAGGCGGCCCGCGAGTCCCACGGGCTCTCCCCGGAGCCTGGCCTGGTCACTTTCGGGGACGGGCGCCCGCTCGAGGTGCGCGACTGGGAGCGGGGCTACGACCCCGAGGACGAGCTCGACCGGGCCGTGCAGGCGGTGCGTCGGGGCGTGTTCCCGGACTGGGGTCTGGACCCGTTCCTGGACTGAGCCCCGTGGAAAGGGTGGAGCGCGCGAGCATCCGAACGGGCCGGATCCTGCCACAATGACGCAGAACAGGTGAATGCGACGATCGAGGGGGAGACATGACGACTCGGACCACCCAGGTGCTCGACGCGTTCGCCGAGCATCTGCGCACCCTCGAGCTTCCCCTGCCGGTCGACGGCGCCGAGCAGGCACGTGCCGAGACCGGCGCGGCACTGTCCCAGCTCTCCGATCACGTGATCCCGCGGCTCGAGTCGCTCGATGCACCGCTGCTGGTGGTCATCGGCGGCTCCACCGGCGCCGGCAAGTCCACGCTCGTCAACGCCCTGGTCGGCCATCCCGTCACCCGCTCCGGCGCGATCCGTCCCACCACGCGCCGCCCGGTGCTGCTGCACCACCCGGCTGATGAGGCCTGGTTCACCGGCACCCGTATCCTGCCCGGCCTGGCCCGGGTCCACGCGGGCCAGAGCGATGACCCCGAGGCCCCCGGCGCCGCCGACACCACCGGGGACGTCGATCCGGCGACCTCCCTCGAGCTGCACGCTCAGGAACAGGTTCCGCAGGGCCTCGCCCTGCTGGACGCCCCCGATATCGACTCCGTCGCCGCAGGCAACCGGGAGCTCGCCCGGCAGCTGCTGCGCGCCGCAGACCTGTGGCTGTTCGTCACCACCGCCAACCGCTACGCCGACGCCGTGCCCTGGGAGGTGCTGCGCACTGCGGCCGAGCGGGACGTCACCGTGGACGTGGTCATGAACCGCATCCCGGACCGCGAGGGAGTCGCAGCAGAGCTCGCCGAGGATCTGCGAGCCATGCTCGAACGCCACGGGATCGAGGTGCAGCAGCTGTTCCTGGTCCCCGAGACCGAGCTGGACGCCGAGGGCATGCTCCCGCCCGCCGCGGTCGCCGAGCTGAGCGACCGCTTCACCGCGCTCGCGGCGGACGAGTCGGGCCGCGGCCGCATCG
>JAAZLF010000125.1 GCA_012799425.1 Actinomycetales bacterium
CCCACCCAGGCCAGGGAGCTGACCGAGGTCGTGCAGGATGCGATCCTCCAGTGGGTCCGCCTGAACCGCGGCGAGGACGGAGCGGAGCTGCCGGATGATCCGGATTCTGCGGAGCCTGCGGTCGACTACCGAGTGCTGTTCGCCATGGTTCGTGATCGGACCCAGTCCGCGACCGGCCAGGATTCGTAGACTCGCCCCATGACTACGACGGCGACGGACTCCCCCGGCACCCACGCCTGGGGTATCGGCCTCAGCACCGTCGCCGCCGACGGATCGACCCTCGATGCCTGGTACCCCGCCCCGCAGCTGGGTGAGGCGCCGTCGGCTCCCGAGAGCCACCCGTTGCATGCCCAGCTGAGCTCCGCCGCGCGCGCCGACGAGGTGCGCGGCACCAGCCAGGAGGTCGTGGTGCGCGCGATCGATCTGGCCGCGGCTCCGGCCGACGCCGCTGATGCCTACCTGCGCCTGCACCTGCTCTCCCACCGCCTGGTCCAGCCCAACGCCCAGAACCTCGAGGGCCTGTTCGACACCCTCACCAACGTGGTGTGGACCTCCGAGGGTCCCTGCGCCGTGGCGGGATTCGAGGAGACCCGCCTGCGCCTGATCTCCGCGGGGCGCACCCCCACCGTGCTCAGCGTCGACAAGTTCCCTCGCATGGTCGACTACGTGATGCCGACCGGCATCCGCATCGGCGATGCGGACCGGGTGCGCCTGGGCGCACATCTGGCCGACGGCACCACCGTGATGCATGAGGGCTTCGTGAACTTCAACGCCGGCACTCTGGGCACCTCGATGGTCGAGGGTCGCATCTCCCAGGGCGTCACCGTGGGCGACGGCTCCGATATCGGGGGTGGCGCCTCCACCATGGGCACCCTCTCCGGCGGCGGCGCCGAGCGTGTGAGCATCGGCCGCCGCTCCCTGCTGGGTGCCGAGTCCGGCGTGGGCATCGCGCTCGGCGACGACTGCGTGGTCGAGGCGGGGCTGTACATCACCGCGGGCACCAAGGTGGAAGTCATCGGAGAGCCGAGCGCAGTGCCCGACGTGGCCCACGTGGTCAAGGCCCGTGACCTCTCCGGTGTGCCGAACCTGCTGTTCCGTCGCGATTCGCTGACCGGGGCGGTGCAGGCGGTGGCCCGCGAGGGCCTGACCGTCGAGCTCAACGCCGCTCTGCACTCGAACTGACGCAGGACCAGGGGGATCCGAAATGGCGGCACGTGCTGGCCGGAACACAGAGGGACGATCCCGTTCCCTCGCCCGCCATCTCGCAGTCCCCCTGATCATGGTGCTGCTGTTCACGGGGATCGCGGGCGGCAGCTATGTGGCGCTGCAACGCTACGGCTCCCCCGCCCATGAGGGCACCTGCGTGGCCTCCGGGCTCGGCACCAGTCATCGCTACAGCACCGACCGGGTCGCCAACGCGGCGCTGATCAGCGCGACCGCGGTGGACCGCGGCATGCCGCCCCGCGCGGCATCGATCGCGCTCGCGACCGCCTATCAGGAGTCGCAGCTGCAGAACATCGACTACGGGGACAGGGACTCGCTGGGCCTGTTCCAGCAGCGTCCCTCGCAGGACTGGGGCACCGAGGCGGAGATCATGGATCCGGTCTACTCCACCAACGCCTTCTACGACGTGCTGGAGGCGATCCCCGACTATCAGAGCGCGGACATCAAGGACGTCGCGCAGGAGGTCCAGCGCTCCGGTCATCCCGAGGCCTACCGCGATCACGAGACCGAGGGGCGGCTGTACGCCTCGGCGCTGACGGGGCAGAGCGGCGCGAACCTGGTGTGCACCCTGGGCGCCGTCGGCTCCACCGTCTCTCCCGAGCAGCTCCGCAGCGAGCTGGCGCGCCAGTTCCCGCGCGCCACCGAGTCCAGGCGACTCACCTCGAGCCTCTCCTCCGCCTCGGGCTCTGCACCGCAGCTGCCCGCCGATGCGGGAGCGACCGCGCTGGTGATCGACACCGGAGGCGATGAGACGCTCGGCTGGGCGCTCGCGAACTGGGCCGTCGCCCGCGCGGCAGACGATGGCGTGGTGCAGGTGTCCTATCAGGGACGCGTCTGGGACCGTTCGCTGCGCGGCGAGGAGTCCGAGCGCTGGGGCGAGGCCGACGGCGGCGCGGCGGACCGCGTGGTGGTGCTGGTCAGCGGGCGGTGACCCGCTGGCCCAGTCCCGTCCAGAACCCCCGTGACAAGCGAGGCAGGGCGCCCAGGATGCTCCTGAA
>JAAZLF010000126.1 GCA_012799425.1 Actinomycetales bacterium
CGGAGTACCTGCACGACAACGGCCACGAGATGCAGGTCGTGGGCCTGCCCAAGACGATCGACAACGACATCGTGCCGATCCGTCAGTCCCTCGGCGCGAAGTCCGCCGCGGAGCAGTCCAGCGTCTTCGCGCAGAACATCATCGCCGAGCACGGCTCGAACCCGAAGATGCTCATCATCCACGAGATCATGGGCCGCGCCTGCGGGTACCTCACCGCTCAGGCCGCCGAGTACTACCAGACCTGGCACTCCCAGCAGGAATGGCTGCCCGGCATCGGCCACCGCGCCGACCGCTGGGACGTCCACGCCGTGTTCCTGCCGGAGCTGGCGCTGGACATCGACGCCGAGGCCGCACGCCTCAAGAAGGTCATGGATGAGTCCGGCTGCGTGAACATCTTCCTGTCCGAGGGTGCGGGCATCCCCGAGATCGTCGCCGAGATGCAGGCCCGCGGCGAGGAGCCGGAGAAGGATCCCTTCGGTCACGTCAAGATCGACACGATCAACCCCGGCCAGTGGTTCGCGAAGCAGTTCGCGGAGAAGCTCGGCGCGGAGAAGGTCATGGTCCAGAAGTCCGGCTACTTCTCGCGCTCCGCGAAGGCGAACGCCGATGACCTGCGCCTGATCAAGTCGATGACCGACTACGCCGTGCAGGTCGCGCTCGAGGGCGGTTCTGGCCTGATCGGGCACGACGAGGAGCGCGGTGACGTGCTGCGCGCCGTCGAGTTCGAGCGGGTCGCCGGCCACAAGGCCTTCGACGTCTCCCAGCCCTGGTTCCACGAGGTCATGGAGCGCACCGGCCAGAAGATCGTCCCGGTCACCGCTGAGTGATCTGATGGACCATCGGGCCGACGGCGCGCTGCACGGCGAGCGTCGGCCCCGCGTGCGCACCTGGCGCCGCACCCTTCGCGCGCTCGCCCTGACGGGGCGGGCGCGCGACGCATATCCGGGGGCGGACGCTCAGGGTGTGCTGCTGCCGGGCCCCGACCCTGCGGCGACCGCGCTGAGGGAGGACCTCGGTCCCCTCGCCCCGGCCCGGCTGCTGCGGCCCCGCCAGGGACGGCTCGGGGACTGCTGGGTGATGGCCCCGATGCTCGCGCTCCACGAGACGGCGCCGGAGCGGCTGCGATCCCTGCTGACGGGAGAGTCGGGCGGGATCGTCTGCGTGCAGCTGCCCGGCGTGCCGGGCCCGCTGCGCGTGGACCGGCGCTTCCCGGTCGACGATCGCGGGATCTTCCAGTACGGCCGACGGGACGGCGCGAACCCGGGATGGGTGGGGGTGCTCGAGAAGGCGATCGCCGGCCACGTCGCCGGAGACTACGCCTACCTGCAGCGCGGCTTCGCCCGTTTCGGCTTCGAGCTGCTGCTGGGCGAGAGCGTGCATTCGCAGCTGCGGATGCCGAGCGCGGCGGAGATCATCGCCTGGCGGGCCGAGGGTCGGGCCGTCGTCGCCTCGACGCATCCCTTCAGCGCACGGGTGCCGAGTACGGCCGGGCCGCTGCCGCGCAACCATGTCTTCGCGGTGGTGGGCGCCGATGCTCGCAGCGGGCACGTGCATCTGCGCAACCCTGTGCGCCCCTCAACGCTGCTTGTGCTCGATGCCCGCAGCTTCCGTCGCGGCTTCCTCTCCGTGGACGTGACGGCTCCGCTGGGCTGATCCTGCGCGGCGTCAGCGCCCTGCGGTGTCGAGCCAGGCGTCGGCGATCAGACGATGCCCCGCCGGAGTGGGGTGCACGCCGTCCTCAGCGACGGTGGCGGGCGTGTGTCCTGCCGCGTAGGCGGTGGCGAGCACCTGCTCGAGGTCCACGAGCCGGTGGCCGCGCTCGGCGGCCAGGCGGCGGATGACCGCGACTTTGCCGTCGAGGTCGGTGTGGATCCGCGCGACCTGCTCGTCGATGTCGGCGACGAACGGCACGATCAGCAGCACCGGGGAATCCGGCACCGTCGTGGAGAGCTGCTCGAGGAGGTTCCGGTAGCCCCGCTCGAAGGAGTCGTCGGTGACGTGCTCGCCGCGCGTGAAGCGGTGCCAGGAGTCGTTCACCCCCACGTAGATCGTGACCAGGCCCGGGGCGTGTTCGAGACAGTCGACATCGAACCGGGCTTCGAGGTCCGCGACCTTGTTCCCGCTGATTCCGCGGTTGATCACCGTGGCGGTGGGCTCGTGGGCGGCGAAGTGCTCCGCGAGCAGCCGCACGTAGCCGTGGCCGAGCTCGTCGGGATCCTCGCGGCGGCCGCAGTCGGTGATGGAGTCGCCGATGAACAGGAGTGTGCGAGCGGCCGGGCTCTCTGAGTGGGTCATGGCCGTCATCGTGCCAGACATAGCGGAAGGCCCGGACAGTGTTTCCACTGTCCGGGCCTTCATCTCGTAGCGGGGGCAGGATTTGAACCTACGACCTCCGGGTTATGAGCCCGGCGAGCTACCGAACTGCTCCACCCCGCGTTGCAATGACTACTCTACGTGAACCCCGGGTGACCACCAAATCGACAGAGGGTGATGCCCGACAC
>JAAZLF010000127.1 GCA_012799425.1 Actinomycetales bacterium
CAGGCCCCGCCCGGCGAGCCGGCCAGCCCCTCGGGCATCGGCAGCCCGCAGTGCAGGCCGATGTCGAGCACGACACGGCCGGCGCGGAGACGCTGCGCGTCGAGCATTCCCAGCCGGTCGCCGTCATCGGAGAGGTGGCCGAGCTGCTCCATCAGCCGCTCGGCGTACAGCGCCCATCCCTCGCCGTGGCCGGAGACCCAGCACATCAGTGCGCGCCAGCGGTTCAGCGTGCTGGCCTGCATGGTCTGCGTGCCCACCTGGAGGTGATGGCCGGGCACACCCTCGTGGTAGACGGTGGTGGTCTCCAGCCAGGTGCGGAACTCGGTGGCACCGTGCGGGACATCCCACCACATGCGGCCCGGGCGGGTGAGGTCCTCGCTGGGTCCGGTGTAGTAGATGCCGCCGGAGCCGGTGGCGGCGATGCGGCATTCGAGGGCGCGCAGCGGCTCGGGGATGTCGAAATGGGTGCCGGCGAGATCATCGATGGCGCGGTCGCTGAGGTCCTGCATCCAGGCCTGCAGAGCGTCGGTGCCATGCAGCACCCGTGCCGGGTCCGCGTTCAGCGCCCGCTTCGCGGCGTCGACGGAGCGCCCGCCGCCGTTGCCGGCGGCCTCGTTGAGCCGGGAGGCGACCTCCTCCTGCTCGGCGACGATCGCCCGCAGCTCCTCGATGCCCCAGGCGTAGGTCTCATCGATGTCGATCGCGGTGCCCAGGAAGGTGCGGGAGGCGAGCGCGTAGGCGTCGCGGCCGACGGCATCGCGCTCGGGCGCGCGGGGTGCGAGCGCCTCGAGCTGGTCGGCGAGGTCGAGGTAGCCGCGGGATGCGGTGCGGGCCGCTTCGGCCACCTGCGCACGCTGGGCGTCGTCGCCGACGGCGGCCCTCGCGAAGGCGCTGAAGAAGCCGTCCGGGGCGGCGAAGCCGCGTGCCTGCTGGGCGCCCAGCAGCAGCTGGCGGCGGGAGGAGACCACGCCGTGCTCGGCCGCCTCGTGCAGGGACTCGGCCCAGCTGCTCAGCGAGCGGGGCATGGCTGCCATGCGCCGGGCGATCACCTGCCAGTCCTCGGCGGTCTGCGCGGGCATCTGGTCGAGGATGTCGCGGGACTGCAGAGGGGAGGCGAGGTTGTTGACCGCAGCGATGTCCAGACGCTGCTCGGAGCGCTCGATCTCCAGACCGAGCCGCTCTGTGAGCGCGGCGCGTGTGACAGCGTCCACCGCATCCTGGTCCGGCACCTCGGCGGCGCGGGCCAGGAGGGTGCGGGCGGCCTCGGCGCGCTCGGCGACCGCGGCGGGGGAGTAGTCGGTCGCCTCGGCGTCATGGCCGGGGACGCCGAGGGAGGTGGCGAGGTAGGGATCGAGCCGGACGCTGAGGTCCACGTACTCGTCGGCGAGACGGTCCAGCGCCGTGGCGGCGCGGGAGGAGCCCGGTGCCCGCTCGGCAGATCCGGAGGAGGTGATCGGCATGGCGGCGAGTCTACGTGCGGTGACGGGCGCCTCGCATGCCCGCGCCGCCCTCGGCCGAGGGGCACCGGGCTCCGGGCGCACCCGCGTCAGCGGTCCGAGAACTGCCAGGCGGCAGGAGACGGGAGCCCGCGCAGTCCGTGCGCCCGTGGATGGCAGTGCACGGGATCGCTCCAGGCGCCCGCCGCGGCGCCCCGTCCCTCGGCCAGGAGGCGCTCCTCGGCCTCGAGACGGCTGGTGACGCTCATGGCGGAGACCACCACCGCGATCGCGGCGAGCTCCTCATCGCGCAGGTATCCCTGCACCAGGCGCACGTCGGAGGGCCGCACGGCGGGCTCCCCACCGGCGGCCGCATCGTGCGCCGTGCCCCTCAGACCGTTCACAGCGGGATGTTCCCGTGCTTCTTGGTGGGCAGGGTGTCACGCTTGGTGCGCAGTGCACGCAGCGCCCGTGCGACCTCGAGCCGGGTGTCCGCGGGGCGGATCACGCCGTCGATCCAGCCGCGCTCGGCGGCGGTGTACGGGGTCGCGAACTGCTCCTCGTACTCGGCCTCGTGCTGCGTGCGCCGGGCCTCGACATCCCCGCCTTCCTCGGCGACCTGCCGCAGATCGCTGCGGTGGAGGATGTTCACCGCGCCCTGCGAGCCCATCACCGCGATCTGGGCGGTGGGCCAGGCCAGGTTGATGTCCGCACCGAGCTCCTTGGAGCCCATCACGATGTATGCGCCGCCGTAGGCCTTGCGGGTGATCACGGTGATCAGCGGGACGGTCGCCTCGGCATAGGCGTACAGCAGCTTCGCACCGCGGCGGATGATCCCGCCGTACTCCTGGTCGGTGCCGGGCAGGAAGCCGGGCACGTCCACGAAGGTCAGCACCGGGATGTTGTTCGCATCGCACAGGCGCACGAAGCGCGCAGCCTTCTCGGAGGCGTCGATGTCCAGGGTGCCTGCCAGGTGCGAGGGCTGGTTGGCGATGATGCCCACGCTGTACCCCTCGACACGGCCGAAGCCCACCATGATGTTCTGGGCGAACAGCGGCTGGACCTCGAGGAATTCCTCGTCGTCGAGCACCGCCCGCAGCACCGTGAGCATGTCGTAGGGCTGGTTGGGCGAGTCCGGGACCAGGGTGTCCAGGGCGGTGTCCGCCGGGGTGTGGTCCTCCTCGAGCGGCACCGGGAACGAGGGAGCCGGGCTCAGCGTGTTCGACGGCAGGTAGCTCAGCAGATCCTTGACGTACTCGATGGCCTCGGCCTCATCGGGTGCCATGTGATGGGCGACCCCGGAGCGGGTGGAGTGGGTGCGGGCACCGCCCAGCTCCTCGAAGCCGACGTCCTCGCCGGTGACGGTCCGGATCACGTCGGGGCCGGTGATGAACATGTGCGAGGTCTTCTCGACCATGACGATGATGTCGGTCAGCGCCGGGGAGTAGACGGCCCCGCCCGCGGCCGGACCCATGATCAGGGAGATCTGGGGGATGACGCCGGAGGCGCGGGTGTTGCGCTTGAAGATCCCGGCGAACATGGCGAGCGAGGCCACACCCTCCTGGATGCGGGCCCCGCCGCCGTCGAGGATCCCGATGATCGGCACCCCCGTGCTCAGCGCGAGGTCCTGGATCTTCTGGATCTTGCGACCGTGGGCCTCGCCGAGGGAACCGCCGAAGACGGTGAAGTCCTGGGAGTACACGCACACCTGGCGGCCGTCGATCGTGCCGTAGCCGGTGACGATGCCGTCACCGTCGGGGCGCTTGCGATCGATGCCGAAGCTGCGGGCCTGATGGCGCACGAAGCGATCGGTCTCGACGAAGGAGCCGTCGTCCAGCAGATCCGTGATCCGTTCCCGGGCCGTCTTCTTCCCCCGGGCGTGCTGCTTCTGGACCGCCAGCTCATCAGCGGCGGCGACCGCGGCGGCGTCACGCTCGCGCAGGTCCTCGAGTCGCTGGGCGGTGGTGAGCGGCCGCGGGGCGTCGGTCACGGAGCCTCCTGCTGCGGCCTGCGAGGCCGCGTAATGATCCGGCGGATGAACACCGGGATACTACGCTACGCAGGTCCGACGGCGGTCGCCCTCGTCCGTGGACGGCGCGCGCGACCGCCACAGATCGGGAACAACGGCGCACGGCCCACGGGGCAGGACGGGGAGAGGCATGGAGAGCACGGTCGATCCGCCGGGTCCCCACACCATCAAGGCGGAGCATCCGGGAGCGGAGCATACGGACGGGGCGGAGCTGCCCCTCCTCCGGCTCGGCACCGTGACGTCCACACAGGACGAGGCG
>JAAZLF010000128.1 GCA_012799425.1 Actinomycetales bacterium
CCGGTCGACTCGATCTACTCGCCGGTGCTCAAGGTGACCTACAAGGTCGAGGCGACCCGTGTCGAGCAGCGCACCGACTTCGACAAGCTCATCGTCGACGTCGAGACCAAGCCCGCCATCTCCCCGCGTGACGCGGTGGCCTCGGCAGGCAAGACCCTGGTCGAGCTGTTCGGCCTGGCCCATGAGCTGAACCAGGAGGCGGAGGGCATCGAGATCGGCCCCTCGCCCACGGATCAGGCCCTGGCCGCCGACCTGGCGCTGCCGATCAACGACCTCAACCTCACGGTCCGGTCGTACAACTGCCTGATGCGCGAGGGTGTCCACACCGTCGGCGAGCTGACCGCCCGTTCCGAGGCCGATCTGCTCGACATCCGCAACTTCGGCCAGAAGTCCATCGACGAGGTCAAGGCGAAGCTCGCCGACCTCGGTCTGTCGCTGAAGGATTCCCCGACCGGCTTCGATCCGTCGGCCCTGGACTCCTACACCGACGGCTTCGGCGACCAGTACTGACCTTAATTTTCTTCAAGGAGAACGACCATGCCTGCACCCACCAAGGGCGCGCGCCTCGGCGGATCCCCCGCGCATGAGCGGATGATCCTCGCCGGTCTCGCCACCGAGCTGTTCCGCCACAAGGCGATCACCACGACCGAGACGAAGGCCAAGCGCCTCCGCCCGCACGCGGAGCGCCTCATCACCCAGGCGAAGAAGGGCGATCTCGCCTCCCGTCGCCGCGTGATGGAGACCATCCGTGACAAGGGCGTCGTCTACACGCTCTTCGAGGAGATCGCGCCGACCTTCGCCGAGCGTCCCGGCGGCTACACCCGCATCACCAAGGTGGCTCCCCGCAAGGGCGACAACGCCCCCATGGCGGTCATCGAGCTGGTGACCGAGGAATACTCGGCGAAGCAGGCCGTGGTGAAGGAGGCCGAGGGCGCCGCGAAGAACGCGACCAAGGCCGAGGACACCGCTGCTGAGGAGACCGTCGTGGACGAGTCCGCCGCGCAGGACCCCGCCGAGGGCTCCGAGGAGACCGTCGAGGCGGATCTCGCGGACAAGACCGAGGACGAGTCCAAGGCCTGATCCAGGACCGCACCGAGGAGGGCGGGCCGACGGGGGAGACCCCGACGGCCCGCCCTTCTGCATGCGCGGTGGGCCCGCCCCGCGGGGAGACGCGCATCTCCAGGCTTTGTCCGATCGTGACCCGAGCGGGCTCATCGCGTCGCGGTCCGTGCACTACCGTGAGCCGTGGATGCCCGGCGGCGACGGTGCCCTCCGGTCCGCTCAGCGACACCGCGGAGCACCTCGGTCCCGGCAGCCATCACGTACCTTCTCGCCCACGGAGCTGTTCACCATGTCACAGCGGTCCCTTCCCCCCGCCACCGACAGCCGTCCCCGCCCGTCGCTGAGCCGGCGCGGTCTCCTGGCCGCCGCCGCCGCGGTGCCCGTCGGCGCAGCGGTGGTGTCGACCTCTCCCGCGCAGGCGGATCCGACGGTGACGGACGGCGAGACCCGGATCGTCGAGGTCCCGCTCGCGGAGGCGCCGGACCGCGACGTCGACCAGATCGGCACCGTGCGCGTGCTCGAGGGCCCGGCGACCATGGTCGCCGCGACGTGGCAGGGGGAGACCCCGCACCAGATCCGGGTGCGCGGGCTCTCCCAGGCGGACGGCACCTGGGGTGAATGGTATGACCTGGATGTCGAGGAGGAGATCGTCGCGGCCGAGGCCG
>JAAZLF010000015.1 GCA_012799425.1 Actinomycetales bacterium
GCCGGCGGTGATCAGGCGCTCCGCAACGGTGACGTCCGCCAGGACGCTGCTGGAGCGTGGGCGACGACCGCGCTGCGCAGCGCCGCGATCACGGTGGGCAGGCGCGGGGCGCAGCCGCCGTTCTTCGCGGATCTGGCCGAGGACTCTTTCCGTTGCGGAGCGCCTGATCACCGCCGGCGGTGAGGATCGCGAACAGCAGGCCCGACATGAACGCGTCGCCCGCCCCGATGGTGTCGGCGACGGTGACCGGCAGCGCCGGAATCTCGGAGGTCCAGCGGGGAGTGCTGAGCGTGCAGCCCTGGGCGCCACGGGTCACGATGAACAGCGCCACCCCGGATTCGTGCATCCGGGCAGCGACATCGCCCAACGATTCCGCGGGGTACAGCCACTCGAGGTCCTCATCGCTCATCTTCACCACATGCGCCAGGCCCGCGATCCGCTCGACCCGGCGTCGGATGTCCTCCACCGGCAGGCCGAGCGATGGCCGCACGTTCGGGTCGAAGGAGATCAGCGTGCTCGGGTGCGCAGCGCTGAGGGCCGCTTCCACGGCCGTTGCACCCGGCTCGATCACCGTGGCCAGGGAACCGGTGTGGACCAGGCGTACGGGGTCGAGCCGGATCTCCCCGGGATCCCAGTCGATGTCGAAGCGGTAGGTCGCCGCACCGTCCGGGCCGATCTGTGCCTCGGCGGTCGGCGTCCTCTCCGGGGGCTCAGCGCCGGCCTCGCGCAGCCTCACCCCCGATTGCTCGAGATGTTCGCGCAGGGCGTCGCCGTTCCCGTCGGCGCCCAGGCGGGTGAGCAGCGCGGTGGGGACGCCGAGCCGCGCGAGACCCACGGCGACGTTCGCGGGACTGCCCCCGGGGCGGGAGCACGCCGTGCCATCCGCCTCGCGGACGATATCGGTCAGCGCCTCCCCGATGACCAGAGCGGTGGGCTCGCTCATGCAGCGGACTCGGTGAGGACGGTGGCGGTCCGGGCGCCCGGGAAGATCTGCTGGGAGATCAGGGCACGGCCACCGTCCAGCTCGAGGTCCACGCACGAGCGATCGACGACGAGGTCGAAGGCGACCGTGTCCCCGGCCCTCGCCGGTGCGTAGGGCTGGGAGCGCGTGTGCTCCGGGGCGAACGGCTCCTCGTGCACGCTGCTGCGATCCAGCACGAGGCGTCCTCCGGAGTCGACGGCGAGCACGAGGTCGCGCTCTGCTGCGCCGTCGCCGAAACGCAGCACCAGCCGGTGCGCGGATGCGGTGGACAGCTCGCCGCGCAGCCTGAACGGTTCCTCCGCATTGAGCTCGGCCAGCACTGCGGAGGATGCCGGCACCTCGAGGTCGAGAGTCCGGATCTCCTCGGGGATGACCAGGTGCTGAACCACCTGGCGGGTACCGTCGGCCGCTGGCTCGAGGTGGAGTGTGCGGGGGAGGGTCATCGCGGAGCGCCACGGATCCGTCGGGGTCTGTTCGGCGTAGGCCCAGTTGTTCATCCAGCCCAGCAGCACGGGGTCTCCCTCGACGCCGGAGAAGGAGACTGCCGCATAGCAGTCCGGGCCGAGGTCCAGCGGCTGCGGGGGCGTTTTGGCCCGGAAGCGGTGGCCGTCGAAGTGCCCGATGAGGCAGTAGGTACCGGAGCCGCCGGCCGGGCCGCCCGGGTTGGTGCTCAGCACGAGGACCCACGAGTCCTCTCCGCCGTCAGGGCTCGGCACGCGCAGCAGATCGGGGCACTCCCAGATGCCGCCGTCCAGGCCCGGGTGGGTGAACACGGAGGCGGGCTCCCACGCCAGCAGATCATCGGAGGCATGGAAGTGGACGCTGTGGTCGAGAGCTTCGACGGTGACCATGATCCAGCGGCTGCTCTCCCGGTGGAAGAACACCTTCGGGTCGCGGAAGTTCTCGGAGTCGCGAGTGAGAACGGGATTGTCGGCATAGAAGGTCCAGGTCGCGCCGCCGTCCTGGGAGAAGGCGATCGACTGGGCCTGGATGCCGGGCGTCGTGGGATGGGACTGCGTGAAGGCGCTGGTGTAGAACGCGACCAGCGGTCCGTCAGCGCCCGGGGTGCCGAGGCCGGAGGTGTTCTCGGCGTCGTGGACGATGCTTCCGGAGAAGATCATCTCCGTCTCGGAGAAGGGCAGGGCGACCGGCAGGTTGGTCCAGTTCGCCAGGTCGTGCGAGACCGCATGACCCCAGGACATGTTGCCCCAGGTGCTGCCGAGCGGATTGTTCTGGAAGAACGCATGCCACATACCGTCGTGACGGATGAGGCCGTTGGGATCGTTCATCCAGGTGTCCTCGGCAGTCAGATGGAACCTGGGTCGGTGCACGTCGGTCAGTGCAGCGGGCGGTGACGTCGTATTCATGATCTCTCTCGATGTACGGGTGGGGGCGGGGCCGGCAGCTCTGAGGCTTCCGGAAGGTCAGGTATTCGCAGTGAACCGGTCGTAGGCGTCCTGGTAGACCTCGATCACCTCGGGCAGACCCATCGTCTCCAGCTGGGTGACGTAGGCGTCCCACTCCTCCTCGATGCCGCCCCGCACGATCCAGGTGGCGATCTTCTCGGTGACCAGGGTATTGATGTCGGCTTCGATGGTGCTGACCCGATTCAGCTCATCGACCGAGAGCATGACCGGCGGGTACTTCTCGTTGGCGCGATGGGGCTCATAGAACTCGGCGATCTGGGCCTGGCGCTCCGCGGCGCGAGGCTCGGCCAGCACGACCGTCTCGAAATCCTGCGCCGTGATGATCTTCGGGCCGCCGGGGGCGACCTTCACGCGGCGCTCCTGCTCGGTCTCGCCCTCGCCGACGGGGATCTGCTCGAGCAGACCCTCTCCGTTGACCTGCTGCGAGACCCCGATCGGTCCCCAGTTCGCCTGCGCGCTCATGGCCGGATCGAAGAGCATATCCGCCCAGCGCAATGTAGCGGCGGCGTACTGGTTGGTTCGAGTGATCGCGAAGGCACCGCGGTTGATCTCCTGGTTGTTGGCGACGCACGCACGCTGCACACCGTCGGGGCCGGGGAAGATCGGCACGATCTCGTACTGCCCCGCCCGCTCGGGCCCGACCACCTCGGGGCCCTCCCAGAAGTAGAACGAGCCCAGGGACTGTGGCTCCGCCTTGCCCTTGGCGACGAACTTGACGTAGTCCTGGGAGAAGGACTCCTGGTCGATGAGTCCTTCGCCGTACCAGGTGTGCAGCTCGGCGATCGCGTCGCGGAAGCCGTCGGTGTTCGCCGTGAAGAGGACCTTCCCGTCCTGCACGATGCGGTGGTCCGGATTATCGGCCTGGCCTCCGATCGCCGCGATCAGATCGGCGATGTCGTCGGCGTTGAGGAAGGACAGCGGGAGGACACCGTCGGGCCCGTTCTCCTTGAAGGTCAGCAGCGCCTGGTGGTACTCCTCGACCGTCGTGGGCATCTCCAGATCGTGCTCCGCGAGCCAGTCCGTGTTGATGAACAGCATGCGCGGGAACTCGACCAGCCCCATCTCCTCCACGGAGGGCAGGGTATAGATGTGGCCGTCCGACGCCGTGATCGCGGCCTTGATGTCCGGACGCTCCGCGAGGATCCCCGCCAGGGTGGGAGCATGCTGCTCGATCAGGTCCTCGAGGGCGATCAGGGTGCCGTTGGCGCCGTACTTGGCGACCTCGGCATCGGAGAGCCCGGTGTTGAAGAGAGCGTCGGGGAGCTCGCCGCTGGCCAGCAGCAGGTTCTTCTTCTCGCCCCAGACCTCGTCGGGCTCGTTGTTCCAGGTGATGTCGATCCCGGAGTCAGCCTTCCAGGTCTGCACCAGCTCCATCGCCTCGAACTCCGGTGCGAGCGGGGACTTCGCGCCGCCGAAGGTGAGGGTCAGCTCATCAGTCACGATCGGCAGGCCCGCGTCGGTCAGGCCGACGTCGGAGGAGAGATCCTCGATGGTGCGCTCCGAGGGGCGGGAGCAGCCGGCGACGCCCAGCATCGTGAGGCCGAGGGCGGCGGCGGAGAGGGTGAAATGGCGGCGGGACAGCACGGCGGTACTCCTTCGTAGCGGTGATGCAGTACAGGTGGGGTAGAGCGGGTGGGGTCGTCCGAGTGGGGCGGGCGTCAGCTCTTCAGGGCACCGAGGGTGGCGCCCTTGATGAAGTGGCGCTGGAGGAAGGGGAAGGCGATGAGGAGGGGGATCGTGGAGACGACGATCATCGAGTACTTGAGCAGCTCGCCCATCCTCTGCGCAGCGGCGGTGCTGTCCATCGAAGCCATGTCCATCCCGGAGGAGGAGGCCTGAGACTGGATGAGGACATTGCGCAGGATGAGCTGCAGCGGATACTTCGATTCGTCGTTCAGATAGATCATCGCGTCGAAGAACGCGTTCCAGTTCGCCACCAGATGGATCATCACCATCAGGACGATGAGCGGCTTGGACAGCGGTATCGCGATCCCGAAGAAGAAGCGGAAATCGGACGCGCCATCGAGCTGCGCGGCTTCTCGCAGCTCCGGGGAGAGGTTCTGCTGGAGGAATGTGCGCGCGATGATCAGGTTCCACACGCCCACGGCTCCGGGCAGCACCACCGCCCACAGGGTGTTGAGCATGCCCAGCTCCTTCACCACGAGGTACCGGGCGATCATGCCGCCGTCGAAGAACATCGTGATCACGAACAGGATCATGAACAGGTTGCGCCCGGGCATGTCCTTCCGGCTCAGCGCGTAGGCGCCGGTGAGGATCATCGCCACGCTGAGCGTGGTGCCCACCACGGTGTAGAGGACGGAGTTCGCGAATCCGCGCACGATCGTCGAGGTGCCGAAGATCGTCAGGTACCCGTCGAAGGTGACGCCCCGGGGGAAGAGGATCACCTTGCCCTGCTGGACCAGGTTCGGGTCGGAGATCGAGGCGATCACGATGAAGTAGAGCGGGTAGATGATCGCGATGATCGACAGACCGATCAGACCGTAGGTGACCAGTGCGAACAGAGGATCGGCCAGCCGTCGGTGGAAGGGCTCTTGGCGCAGCGAGTTCTTGGCGGGGGACAGAATGCTCGACATGTTCATCACCACAGGCTCGACTGGTTGGCTTTCTTCGCGACCCAGTTGAAGGTCAGGAGAAGAATGAGGTTGAGGACGGAGTTGAACAGCCCGATCGCTGCGGAATAGCTGAACTGGGCGTTCTGCAGGCCGGTCTTGTAGACGTAGGTGTTGATGACCTCGGAGGTGGGGAGATTGAGGTCCGTCTGCATGAGATAGACCTTCTCGAAGCCGAGATTGAAGATGTTTCCCACCGCGAGGATGAACAGGATCGTGATCACCGGGAGGATGCCGGGGATGTCGATGTGCCGGATCCGCTGGAAGCGGTTCGCGCCGTCCATCCGGGCGGCCTCGTGCAGCGACGGATCGATCGCCGTCAGGGCCGCGAGGTAGATGATCATCGAGAAGCCGGCGTTCTGCCAGATGTCCGAACCGATGTACAGGGGGCGGAACCATTCGGGAGTGCCCATGAAGAAGATCGGGTCGCCGCCCAGCAGCGAGATCGCATGGTTGACCATGCCGGAGCTGGGGGAGAACAGCAGATGGATCATGCCCACGATCACCACGACCGAGATGAACGAGGGGGCGTAGAGGACGGTCTGCGTGAAGCGCTTGAACCGTTCGCTGGGCAGCTGGTTCACGATCAGCGCGAGGATGATGGGGACGGGGAAGGCCACCAGCAGGCCGACGGTGTTGATCGTCAGGGTGTTCATGACCAGACGTTCGAACTGGAACGAGGTCACGAAGGTGACGAAGTGGTCCAGCCCCACCCAGGGGCTCCAGAAGAACCCGTCGACCGGGTTGTAGTCACGGAACGCGATCTGCGCCCCGTACATCGGCCAGTACTTGAACACGATGAGATAGACCAGAGCCGGCGCGAGTAATACGTATAACTGCCAGGCGTGGAGAATGCGGGTGACAAGGCGCCGTTTTGCGCGCGGGGGAGGGGTCTCGGGTGGTGATGCGGCGACCGCGGCGTGATGGTCAGGATCGACCAGGGGTGCGGTGCCGGCATCGGCGGTGGTGGGCGAAGGTGACATCATCGTCCTTTCGGCGGGGCGACTGATTGGCGGTGGATGACGGGGCAGTGGACGAGGTGAACCTCTGCCGGAGCGTCAGAGTCGAGCGCGAGGGCGGCCGCACGGTCGCCCATCTCGGCGAAGGGCAGGCGCACGGTGGTCAGCGGTGGATGGAAGAAGTCGCGCAGCAGATCCTGGTCGTCGAAGCCCACGATCGAGACGTCCTCGGGAACCCGGAGGCCGAGCTCGGCAAGGGCCTGGTAGGCGCCGAGAGCGCTGCGGTCGTTGCCGCAGAAGATAGCTGTCGGGGGCGCATCGAGGCTCATCAGGTGCTGGGAGGCCTTGAAGCCGGAGCGCTGGATGCCCTCTCCCCGGTAGATGAGAGTCGGATCGGGATCGATGCCCGCCTCGCGCAGTGCCCGCTCGTACCCTTCGCGCCGTCCGCGGGCCGCTGGCAGCACGTCATGGATGTTGATCATCGC
>JAAZLF010000129.1 GCA_012799425.1 Actinomycetales bacterium
CCGTGGGCCTGTGGGCCCGCCCGCCTGCTGGCCCGACGGCCGGTTGGGCCGACGGCCGGTCGGCCCGCCGGTTCGCTGGCCCGACGGCCTCGCCGCCGGGCCCGGTCGGTAGACTCCGAGGTTGTGATCGCCTGCGGAAGTGACCGATGAGCCCCGGTACCGCGCCCGAGGGACCCGCCTCCGGCCCGGCCCAGGGGCGCGAACCCGCTCCGGGAAGCGAGCCTGGCCCAGGGAGTGAGCCCGCTCCGGGAAGCGAGCGCGCCGAGCGCGAGGGCGTCGCCGCGACCACCGAGGGCGCTGCGGCCCTGGTGCCCGGCGGTCGCCCCGAGGAGCGCCCTGCGGCCGACGGGGCGGAGCCTCCCACCCGCCTCGAGCGGCGCCTGCGCCTGCAGGGGCTCGCCGGGATGACCGTGCTGGGCAGTGACGGGAAGACCGTGGGCCGGGTGCGCGACATCTACCAGCAGGACGCGAGCGGGGAGCTCGCCGCGATCACGGTGATGCCGCGTCAGCTCAGCGCGCACACCGTCCTGATCCCGTCGGCCGCGATCGCCGCCCTGCCCGCCGAGCAGCCTGAGGAACCCTCCGACGCCCCTGCGGACGGCCAGGCCGACGACGAGGACGAGACCGCCGATCCGCACCCGGCCGAGGCTGTGCGACTGCGTATCGGCACCGCTGTGGCGAGGGCCGGCATGCGCCCTCCGCAGACCGGCCACGCCACCCCCGAAGAGCTGCGCGAGGCGGAGGCTGCCCTCGGGCTGCCCACCTCCCCCGCCCAGGGGTGCGCCGAGGGGCGCGCCGAGGGGCCGGGCGAGGCATGAGGCTGCTGCTGCTGACCCACTACTACGCCCCGGAGTTCGGGGCACCGCAGCGTCGCTGGTCGGCTCTCGTGAGACGCTTCGTCGCCGCCGGGCACCGGGTCACGGTCGCCGCGCCCGTGCCGCACTATCCGGGCGGCCACCCGACCCCCGCCCAGCGCCGGATCCACCGCGTGGGCGCGGTCGAGACCGGCCAGCACGGCGAGACGGTGCTGCGCACCGCCTTCCTGCCGCACCGCGCGGACATCGGCACCCGCACCGCTGACCATGCGGTCGCCGCGGCCGACGCGCTGCGCCGACTGCGCCGACGCTTCTGCCGCCCCGGCACCCGGCCCGACGTCATCATCGCGACCGCTCCCGCGATCCCCACGCTGCTGCTGGGGCGCACGCTCTCGGCGCTGTGGGACGTTCCGATGGTGGTCGAGATGCGCGATGCCTGGCCGGACCTGGTCACCCACGTCGGCCCCGCCGGCGCGATCACGCCCGGGGCCGCGGCCAGGATGCACCGCAGCGCCCTGCGCCGTGCCCTGTCCTGGGGTGTGGCACTGGCCAAGGGCGAGGTGCACGAGCAGGTGACCCGCTGGCAGAGCGGGGCGCGGGCCGTGGTCACCACCACCGGGCGCTTCGCCGAGGTGCTGCGCGAACGCGGTGTGGGGAGCGTGCACGTGGTCCGCAACGGCACCGACCTGTCCCTGGTGCCGCGGCAGCGCGACCACCTGCCCGGCGATCATCCGGAGCTGCGCTGCCTGTACCTGGGCAACATGGGCAGGTCCCAGGGGCTGGACACGGTGGTCCGCGCGGCGGCGGCGCTGCGCCGTGAGGGCGTGGACGTGCGGGTGCGGATGGTGGGCCACGGGGTCGAGGCCGCAGAGCTGGCGGCGCTCGCCTATGAGCTGGACGCCCCGGTGGAGGTGATCCCGCGGATCCCGCACCGCGAGGTGGGCGCGCAGTACGCCTGGGCGGACACGGTCATCGTGTCCCTGCGCGACTGGGCGCCGTTCGCCTGGACCGTCCCCTCGAAGCTCTACGAGATGCTCGCGACCGGTCGGCACATCACCGCGCTGCTGGCGGGGGAGGCGGCCGACGTGGTGCGCGAGGCGGAGGCCGGCGATGTGCTCCCGCCCGAGGACGTCGACGCGCTGGTCGAGCTGTGGCGCGGCATGGCCGAGGAGCGCTCCCGCGCCGCGGTGCGGGCCAGCGGCCGGGCCTGGGTGGCCGAGCACGCGGATGACGATGTGCTCGCCGGCCGCTACCTCGAGATCCTCCACAGGGTGCTGCAGGACCGACGCCTCGAGGCTGCTCCGCGCACCTCTCTACGATGACCTCCATGACGTCACCGGCCGAGGCAGGGCGCGGCAGCCGCCGTGCTGCCCCGGTGGGCCATGCCGCGATGCGCTCGGCGAACCTGAGCCTGCTGCTGCGGCACCTGCATGAGCACGGCGGCCGCTCGCGGGCGACCCTCGCGCAGGAGACGGGCCTGTCGAAAGCCGCGGTGACCTCGCTGGTGGGCGATCTTGCGGTGCGCGGCCTGGTGCAGGAGGGCGAGGTCGAACGACGGGGCACGGTGGGGCGGCCCGGCACCGAGGTGCGCATCGCCCCGCACCATGTGGGCGGGATCGGGCTCGAGCTCAACGTCGACTACCTCGCCGTGTGCCTGCGGGACCTCGCCGGCCAGGTGCGGTTCACCTCCTCCGTCCCGATGCCGTACATCCTCGATGCTGAGGCGGCTGACGGCAGGGCATATCCGATCGCGCCGATCCTGGATCTCGCCGCGCAGCAGTTGCAGGAGGCGCTGGAGGTCGCAGCGGGGGAGGGGCTCTGGGTCGCCGGGGCCACGATCGCCCCGCCCGGCCCGATCGACTACGACGGCGCCGGCGTCCGCTTCGCCTCGAACCTGGGCTGGGCCGACGTCCCGCTCGGCGAGGAGCTGGGCCGCCGGCTCGGCGAGGGCCATCCAGTGCTCGCGCTCGAGAACGACGCGAAGCTCTCGGCGCTCGCGGAAGCGCCCCGCCTGGCCCAGCGCGGCATCACGGACCTGGTCTATCTCACCGGCGACATGGGTGTGGGCGCGGGGATCATCGCGGGCGGCCGCCTGATCCGCGGCTGGTCCGGCTTCTCCGGCGAGGTGGGGCACATCGGCCTGGACCCGGCGGGGGAGAGGTGCCGGTGCGGGCGCCGCGGCTGCTGGGAGACCATGGTCGGCTTCGACACCGTCCTCGCCGTGCTCGATGAGGAGGATCCGGCCAGGTCGGGACGCCTGCCGATGCTCGAGCGCCTCGCACGGATCCGGGGCCTGCTCGAGGAGGGCGACGCCGCGCTGCAGGAGCGGTTCGTGCGCCTCGCGGAGGATCTGGTGCGCGGCGCGGGAGTGCTCGTGGACGTGCTGAACCCGCAGGCGATCGTGCTCGGCGGCTACTTCGGCCACTTCGCGGACCTGCTGGTGGGTCCGGTGCAGGCCGCGTTGGACGAGCGCCTGCTCGCGGCCGACGGGCGCGTCGAGGTCAGCGCCTCGTCCTTGGGTCTCGAGGCCGCGGCGGCCGGCGGCGCCGCGGTCGCGCTGGACCGGGTGCTCGAAGATCCTCTCCGCGCTCCGGTGCGGGGAGGCTGACGCC
>JAAZLF010000130.1 GCA_012799425.1 Actinomycetales bacterium
CCCCTCGTGGACCGGCGCGTGGACGATCCGCAGAAGGAGCAGCAGGGCAGGCACGGCGACCAGGGTGCCGACGAGGGTGGGCACGACGTCGAGCGGAGTGTTCTGCGCTCGGGTGAGCACGAGCGCCATAGCGAGCAGCCCGAGCACGGCCAGCAGCGTGGCGGACAGGCGGGGACGGGCGTCGCCGATCCGGCCGATCAGGGCCGTGAGCGCGGCGTACACCGCGAACATCGCACCGAAGAGCACCACCTTGTCCCAGGTGCCGAACAGACTGATCACCAGGTCCTTCAGACCGGGCGGGACCACGTCCACGAAGGCTGATGCCACCGCGACGAAGGGCGCGGAGGACGAGCTGAAGGCCAGCGAGACCAGCTCGGCGACGGCCACCAGCACCAGGCCTGCGACCACCCCGCAGAGGGCCGACCAGCCAGGCGCGGCCCGGCGTGCCGGAGAGCTCATGACAGCACCTCGCCTGCGATCGGGGTCATGCTCGGCTGCGCCGACCCTCCGGCGGGCTCGATCGTCAGGCCGACGCTGACGTCCGTGGGGATCGGTCCGCGGTGCATGACCGCCGCACCCGGCTCTTCGAGCAGTCCCGCATCGGCGACGTCGTCGCCGTCGATCATCCACAGCTGGTAGGTCTCGTCCGCCGCGAGCGCGGGCAGGCCGGCCCCCTGGATGATCATCGCCTCCTGGCCCCGGGAGTACATCAGCTGCAGGGAGCCGCCGTCGCGGGAGGGGATGGTCAGGTGCGAGAAGTCGTCGGACGCCATGATCGTCGAGATCATCGCGCGCTCCGCCTCGCTGTCGGCCTGCTGCGAGGCGATCGCCTCGAGCGAGGCGCGCACCTCCTGCTGTGCGGCGCGTTCACCGTTCCACATTCCCACCCCGACGACCGTCGTGACCAGCAGCAGCGTCGCCGCCACAGCGGCCCAGCGGCTGCGCCGCACGCTTGCGCGGTAGCGGTCCAGGGGGACCACCTGCGCCGGGGGCGCCGCCGGGCCGCTCGCGGCGGCGGTGCTCTGTGCCGACGACGCCTCCTCCGTCTCCGGCAGCGGGGAGAGCTGGCGCGTGGTCCCGATCCGGGCCATCACCGCGGCCTTCAGCTCCGGGCGAGGCGCGAGCGGGGGGAGGCTGCCCGCGAGCTCACCGGCGGTCTCCTCGAAGGAGAGCGCCTCCGCAGCGGCCTCGGGATCCTCCTCGAGGTAGCGGAGCATCTGCTCGCGCTCCTCGCCGTCGAGAGCGTTCAGAGCCCAGGCGCCGGTCATTCCGTGCATGTGCTCGTTCACGAGGTCACCCCCAGCCTGTCCCGCAGGACGATCATCCCGTCACGGATCCGAGTCTTCGCCGTCCCGACGGGGATGTCGAGCAGGGAGGCCACCTCGCGGTGGCTGTAGCCGCCGAAGTAGGCGAGGCGGATCGCGTCGGCCTGCACGGCGGTCAGCGCCGCCATCGCCGCCCGCACCCGCTGCGTCTCGACCCTCATGATCCCCTCCTCCTGCACATCCACGACCTGTGCATCCAATCTCGCCAGGCCCTCGTCGGAGTCCCGGCGGCGTGCAGCCTCGCTCGAGCGCACCGTGTCCACCGCGCGACGGTGGGCGATCGTGCACAGCCAGCCGCGGGCCGAACCGCGACGTGCATCGAAGCGGGTGGCCTGACGCCACACCTCGACGAACACCTCCTGCAGCACCTCCTCGCTGATCGCCATGTCGCGCACCACGCGCCGGATCAGCGCCAGCAGCACAGGGGCGGTCAGGTCGTACAGACGCGAGAAGGCGTCCTCGTCGCCGAGGGCGATCTCCCGCAGCAGGTCCGCCGGGCCGGGCTCGGGCGCACCGGTGCGCAGCGCGTGCAGACCGGTCTCGCCGGGGCGTTCTCGCCCCGACTCCTCCGGGAGGGGTTCGGGAGGCATGCTGGCTCCTTCGCAGCTGCCCGGGCAGGCGGCGCTGGCCTGCGGCCATCGTCCGCCCGCCCGGGGCGTCAGTCAGTGTGCTCCGCTCAGCCCTGCTCCGCCATGGCCGGCGGCATCAGAACGGTATCGATGAGGTAGACGGTCGCGTTCTGGGTGGTCACACCACCGCAGATCACGGTCGCCTCGCCCACCATGAGCTCATCGCCGCTGCCGCTCACCTCGAGCTCCTCGCCCTGCACCGTGGTGTGGGTGCCGGCGACCTCGTCCGGGGAGAGCTGGCCGGGCACGACGTGGTAGGTGAGCACTCCGCTCAGCGCGTCGGCGTCGCCGGCCAGTGCGTTCAGATCCTCCTCGGGGATCTCGGCGAAGGCGTCGTCGACCGGCGCGAACACGGTGAACTCGTCACCGTCGAGGGTGTCCGCGAGGTCCACCTCCGGGTTCAGCTCGCCGGAGACGGCGGAGGTGAGCGTGGTGAGCATCGGGTTGTTCGAGGCCGCGACGCTGACGGGATCCTGGGCCATGCCCTCCACCGAGCCGTCGCCCACGGGCACCATCTCGGCGTAGTCGGCGCAGCCGGGGCCGACGAGATTCGCCGCCGGATCCATGCCGCCCATCTCCTCTCCGCCGGCGTCGGAGGGCTCCTGCTCCTGCTGAGCGGTCTCCGGCTGTTCGCCCTCGGCGGTCGAAGGGTCCTCGCTCATCCCGCCGGAGCAGGCGCTCATCAGCGCGACGGTCGCCGCCAGTGCCCCGAGGCGGGGAAGCATCGTGCGAGTGTTCATGACGATCTCCTTGGTGATGCTGCTGTCATGCTCGGAAGCCCGAGCACCGGACGTCCCCGGGAGGGGAGTCACACCAGCAGTTCGGAGCCGCCGGGCGAGCGGATTGGGCGAGCGGCGGAAGGGTTCCGCCGACGGTCTGCTGTGACGTCGCGAACACCGCCCTGCGCCGGTTGGACGCCGTGCCCCGCAGCGCGGTAACGTAGTTCGTCGGTGGCTGGCACCGGTACACTTCGAAGATCAGCCCCACGGGCCTATAGCTCAGTCGGTTAGAGCGCTGTCCTGATAAGACAGAGGTCACTGGTTCAAGTCCAGTTAGGCCCACTTCGAGGATCGGAGGAACTCATGAAGAAGTTCATCACCGCTGCGGTCGTCCTCCTCGGGACGTCTCTCGCGGGCATCCTCGCCTGGCGGAAGGTCGAGTCGGATCGGCTCCGCAACGACCTGTGGAGCGAGGCCGAGAGGGTCTCCGCCGAGCAGGACGCCTCCGCCGAGAAGCAGACGCAGGCAGCACGCGTCTGACGTACGATCGGTGACAACCGAATATGGGGACTTAGCTCAGTTGGTAGAGCGGTAGCTTTGCAAGCTTCAGGTCAGGGGTTCGACCCCCCTAGTCTCCACCACCGCGAAGAGGCCCTCTCCCGATTATGGGGGAGGGCCTCTCGCTGTCCCCGGTGCAGAAGCCTCCGGCCACCGGGCTCCGCGGCGCGCATCGGCGCGAACGGCTGACGCCTCGCAGGTCAGTCGCGTCCGAGCAGTCGAGCGCCGGCCTCGATGATCGCCGCCTCGAGCTCGGCGCCGTCCATCGCGAGCAGATCGGCGTCCACCGCGGGAGCCATCAGGCCCGAGAGGAACAGCGCGGAACGCGCAACAGAGCCCCGGTCGGAGGCAGGGCCGGCGAGCAGATCGCGCATCCTGCGGAACGTCTGCTCCTGCGCCGACCCGCGCCGCAGCTCCGCGGCTGTCACGTCGTGCAGCGTCACTGCGTAGAGCCGGCGGTGCACCACGGCCTGCCGGGCCAGCCCCCGCACCAGGGCCATCACCTGTTCGTCGGGCGGGAGGGCGTCGACCCGTTCGACCAGGGTCGTGAAGGTGGTGAAGGCGGGATCGAGCACCGCGCGCACGATGTCGTCCTTGGTGCGGTAGTGGTGGTAGATCGCCGCCTTGGTGACACCGAGGGACTCCGCGACCATACGCAGCGAGGTGCCGCTGACACCGTGACGGAAGAACAGCTCCAGGGAGGCTTCGCGGATCTGGAGCGCAGAGGAATCACCTCGGGGCACGGCGCATCCACCTTTCTCCTTGCCGATCGACTAGTTGAGGCCCACACTGGTGTTCACAAGACCGGGCAGCGAGGCCCGGCCGGAAGAACGTGAGGTATCGGCATGAACACTACTCAGAACGCGGGCCCGGAAGCCCAGGACACCGCCGTCGACGTTCTGGTGATCGGATCCGGAACCGGGATGGCCGCTGCGCTGTCCGCGCACGAGAGCGGTCTCAGCACGCTGGTCGTCGAGAAGACCGAGCACGTCGGCGGCTCGACCGCCCGCTCGGGCGGCGCCTTCTGGATCCCCGGCAACGACACCCTGCGCGACGGCGGCGCCCGGGACAGCCGCGAGATGGCCGAGAACTATCTGGCCGCTGTAGTGGGGGAGGACGGCGACACCGACCGCATGCACGCCTTCCTCGACCACGGCCCGCAGGCCGTGCAGATGCTCGAGCGCACCACCGCGATGGAGTTCTTCTGGGCCCGAGGCTACGCCGACTACCATCCCGAGCACCCGGGAGGCTCCGCTCTCGGGCGCACCTGCGAATGCACCCCGTTCGACGCCTCCGTGCTCGGCGAGGAGCGCAGCCGCTTGCGCCCGGGCGTGGTGGAGGCCCCCGTGCCGATGCCGGTGACCGGCGCCGACTACAAGTGGATGAACCTCATGACGAAGGTGCCGCTGCGGGCCATGCCCCGCATTCTCAAGCGCAGCATCCAGGGCATCGGCGGCAAGGCGATCGGCCGCGAGTACATGGCAGGCGGACAAGCCCTGGCCGCCGGGCTCTTCGCCGGAGTGGTGAAGGCCGGGATCCCCGTGTGGACCCGCACCGCGCTGGTCGAGCTGATCACCGAGGGGCAGCGCGTCACCGCCGCGATCCTCGAGCAGGACGGCCGCCGTGTCACCGTCACCGCACGCCAGGGCGTGGTCCTGGCCGCGGGCGGGTTCGACCACAACCTCGAGATGCGCCATGAGCACCAGTCCCCGCACCTCGCCGGGGTGAGCCTGGGCGCCGAGGGCAACACGGGCGACGCGATCGGTGCGGGCCGATCACTGGGAGGGGGCATCGACCTGATGCGCGAGGCCTGGTGGTTCCCGGCCGTGGCGCCCGTCGACGGCGGCGACCCCGCCGTGCTGCTCGCCGAGCGCTCCCTGCCCGGCTCGTTCATCGTCGACCAGAGCGGCCGCCGCTTCCTCAACGAGGCCACCGACTACATGACCTTCGGCCAGGAGCTGCTGCGCCGAGAGGACGCGGGCGAGCCGATCACCGAGATGTGGCTGGTGTTCGACCAGCGCTACCGCAACAGCTACGTGTTCGGCGGCGGAGTGTTCCCGCGGATGCCCCTGCCCCAGCAGTGGTACGACGCCGGGATCGCAGTGCGGGCCGCGGAGCCGCGCGCCCTGGCCACCGCGATGGGTGTGCCCGTCGAGGCGTTCAGCGAGCAGATGGAGCGCTTCAACCAGCTCGCCGGGACGGGCGTGGACCATGACTTCCACCGCGGCGACAGCGCCTACGACCGCTACTACGGCGATCCCACGGTCGACCCGAACCCGAACCTGCGCCCGCTCCAGGGGCCGCTGTACGCCGTGCGTGTGGTGCTGTCCGATCTCGGCACCTGCGGCGGTCTGACCGTCGACCCGCAGGCCCGGGTTCTGCGTGAGGACGGTGAGGTGATCGAGGGCCTGTACGCGATCGGGAACACCGCGGCCAACGCCTTCGGGCGTCGCTATCCCGGTGCAGGGGCGACCATCGGTCAGGGCCTCGTGTTCGGCCACATCGCGGCGCAGCACATGGCCGGGCTGCGGGCGAACGTGGAGGTCTGAGCTGGTCTCGGCCGTGCTGCGGGTCCAGGATGCGGCCGTCGCGCCGGCGGACCGCCCGGGCCCCGCGAGCCTCGGCCGGTCCGCTGACGCCTCTCAGTCGACCGGCGG
>JAAZLF010000131.1 GCA_012799425.1 Actinomycetales bacterium
CGTCCTCGAAGCCGCGCCAGCCGGGCTGAGCCCCGAAGCCCTCCTCGTCCGCGCTCGCCAGCTCCTCCCCGGGGCGATCCGGGTCGGAGACGGGATCGTCCTCATCCAGCACGGCATCGTCATCCCGGGGTGACAGGACGTTGTACGGGTCCTCGTCCCAACTGTCGCCATCCGTCGGATCGGGGTGGATCGCCTCGTGGGGTCCGGTGTCCGTGCTCGGCTCGATCGGGTGGGGACTCAGACGCGTCTGCAGCGGGTCCTCACGAGCCACGAAGCGTGCGAAGGTCACGGTGCCGATGAACGCCAGGCCCGTCAGGCTCAGCATCGCCGGGCCCGCCCAGGCGGCCCGGGACTCGGCGACGTACAGCGCCATGCCCATCATGACCAGCGTGACCAGGGCGTCGCTGGAGATCGCCCGATCCAGGATGGTGGGGCCGACGACCATGCGGTACACGACGCCCAGCGCGGCCACGGCGAGCACCGCGGCGTAGATGACGAGGACGATCTCGAATGCGCTCATCGCAGACCCGCCTCCTCGAGCACCTCGCGGCGGCCGATCGCCCACAGCAGCCGCTCCTCCTGCGCGAGGACGTCGGCACGGGCCCTCTCGACGTCCTCGACGGAGCCGGCATTGAAGGTGTGCAGGAACAGCATGCCGGTGGCGCGCTGGGCCTCGACCACCACGGATCCCGGGATCAGGGTGCACAGCACACCGGTGAAGGTGAGGAAGAAGTCGGAGCGCGAGGCCATCCGCACAGCGATCACCGAGCTCGGCGGCTGTGGGCCCGGCCGCACCGAGTAGTAGCCCACCTGCACGGCGGAGACGATCACGTCGAACAGGAAGCGCAGCGCGAACAGCGTGAAGCGCACCGGGCGCAGGGTCAGCTCGTGGCCCGTCGGCGGCATCGGGAAGAGGACGAAGACCAGCACGGCCACGGCGAGACCGCCCAGCACGTTCTTGAGGTCCACGCCGCCCCACAGCAGGCACCACAGCACCACGGCGGTCAGCACCCACACCCAGGAGTGCTTCAGATCGGAGAGTCGTCGCAGGATCACTTCTCGACCTCCTGACCATTGCCGTCGAGGCGGTGCCCGGCATCGTCGATCCGGTACTGCAGCTCGGCGGCGGCCTCATCGCCGAGCACCGCGCCCACATAGGGGGTGCGCTCGAGCACGGAGCTGGCCGCCTCGTCCGCGTAGGTCATGATCGGGCCCGCCAGGACGGTGAGGACCAGCGAGAAGGCGATCATCGCGGCGGTCGCGCCGCCCATCACCTTCGGCAGCGGCACGTCCCGGGAGATGATCTCGTCGCTGGGCTCCTGCCAGAAGGCACGGTTCCAGATCTTCGCGATCGCGTACAGGGTCAGCAGGCTGGTGATGACGCTGATGGCGATGAGGATCCAGCCCGAGGTGCGGTCGTACTGGATACCAGCCTCGATCAGGCCGACCTTGCCGATGAAGCCGGAGAACGGCGGGATCCCGGCGAGGTTCATGGCGGGGATGAAGAACAGCACCGCGATCATCGGGGCGAGCTTCTGCAGGCCGCCGAGCTTGATCAGATTGGTGGTCCCGCCGCGGTGCTCGATCAGCCCGGCGGCGAGGAACAGCGTGGACTGCACCGTGATGTGGTGGGCGACGTAGTAGATGGTCGCGCCCATCCCGAGCTGGGTGCTCATCCCGATGCCGAACAGCATGTACCCCATGTGGGAGACCAGCGTGAAGGAGAGCACGCGCTTCAGGTCCGTCTGCGCGACGGCACCGAAGATGCCGATGACCAGGCTCAGCGCGGCGGCGGCGAGCAGCAGGTTCTGGATCTGGGAGGCCGGGAACAGCAGGGTCTCCAGGCGCAGGATCGCGTAGATGCCCACCTTCGTCAGCAGCCCCGCGAACACGGCGGTGACCGGGGCGGGAGCCGTCGGGTAGGAGTCCGGCAGCCAGGCGCTCAGCGGGAAGATCGCCGCCTTGATCCCGAACGCCACCAGCAGCATCAGCTCGAGGATCATGCGCACGCCCGGCTCGAGGCCGTCCAGGCGCACCGCCATCTCGGCGAGGTTGACCGTGCCGGTCGCGGCGTAGACCGCGGCGACGGCCGCCAGGAAGATGATCGAGCTCAGCAGGGACACGATCACGTACGTCGTGGCCGCGCGCACGCGGCTCGCGGAACCGCCGAGGGTGAGCAGCACGTAGCTCGCCGCGAGCAGCACCTCGAAGCCGACGTAGAGGTTGAACAGGTCCCCGGCGAGGAAGGCCATCGACACACCCGCCATGAGGGCGAGGTAGGTGGGATGGTAGATCGCCACCGGGGTGCGTTCGATGTTCTCGCTGACCGTCTGGGCGCTCGAGTAGACCAGCACCGCGAGGGTGACGAAGCTCGAGACCAGCAGCATCAGCGCGGTGAGCCGGTCCGCGACCAGCACGATGCCCAGCTGCGGTGTCCAGTTGCCGATCTGCAGCACCAGCACGCCCTCGAGCGTGACGTAGTAGCCCAGGACGATGGCGACGAAGAAGATCGCGGCGAGCGTCAGGATCGCGACCCACAGCTGGACCTTGGCGTAGTGGCGCAGCAGCAGGGTGAAGGCGGCGCCGGCCAGGGGCAGCATCACCGGCAGGGCCAGGAGCAGTTCGATGCTCATCGCTCCCCCCGTCCATCGGTGTGCTCACGGTCGGTCTCGGTGGAGGGGCCCGCACCGGGCGCCTCGCGCATGGGGTCGGCGCTGCGGTCGGGGTCCTCCGCGCCGGTGCCGCGCTCACGGGCGGCGCTCCCGCCGCCCTTCGGCGCACGGCGGCGGGCTGGACGCGGCGGCGGGGCTCCGCCCTCGTCGGCCTCGGTGGCGTCCTGCGGGACGTCCTCGGCGCTGGTGAGGTCCGAGCCCAGCGGGTCATCGTCCTCGGGGATGAACAGTCCCTGGGACTGCGCCAGAGCTCCCCGACGCGACTCCTCCGTGAGGGCCTGCGACCAGGGGAGACGCTCGGAATCCCCTTCGGTGCGCCGGCGACGGCGGCGCAGCACGCGCCGGTCCTCGACATCGTCGGGGACCTCGTCATGGCCGAACAGCTGCCAGGCGCGGTATGCGAGCGCGACGCCGAAGGCGGTGATCCCCAGGGAGATGACGATCGCGGTGAGCACCATCGCGAAAGGCAGCGGGTCGGTCATGTCCTCGGGGTCGCCGCTGCCCTCGAAGGGCGGCAGCCCCGGGGTGCCGGCGGCGATGATGAACAGGACGTTCACGCCGTTGCCCAGCAGCACGAAGCCCAGGATGATCCGCGACAGGGTGCGCTCGAGCATGAGGTAGACGCCGCAGGCGATGAGCACTCCGGCGATCAGGATCAGCGAGAGGCTAACGGGCATCGATCTCGGCCTCCTGCTGCTGGTCGATCTGAGCGCCGAGGGAGCGCAGGAAGTCGAGGATCACGCCGACGACCACGAGGTACACGCCGATGTCGAAGATGAGGGCGCTGGGGAAGTGAAGCTCGCCCAGCAGCGGCACGTGCACCACCGGCGTGGCGCTGGCGAAGACCGTGCCGCCGAACAGCAGCGGCAGCACGCCTGCCAGGACCGCGATCGCCATGCCGGCGCCGAGCACGAGGCCCGCCTGCACCGGCGCCGCCTCGCTCAGCTCGTAGCGGCCGCCCGCGAGGTAGCGCAGCGCGAGGGCGAGGCCCGCCACCAGGCCCCCGGCGAAACCGCCGCCGGGGAGGTTGTGGCCTGCCATCAGCAGGTACACCGAGAACATCATCATCATCGGGAACGCGATACGGGTGATCACCTCGAGCATCACCATGCGGCGCTCCGGGGCGAGGGTCAGCCCGGCCGAGAGCCAGGTGCGCCAGCGGTTGCCGCCGGCGACCTCGTCGGGGCGGGCATCGAAGTCCAGCACGTTCTGCGGCAGCTCCGAGTCGATGCGGCGGCGCCAGATGGAGGTGTTGGAGTCGAAGTCCCGCACGCGGGCGATCGGGCGCTCACGCCGCGTGACGAAGATCAGCGAGGCCACGCCGGTGGCCACCACCAGCAGCACGGAGATCTCGCCCATGGTGTCCCACACACGCGCGTCGACCAGGGTCACGTTGACGACGTTGTGGCCGCCGCCGACCGTGTAGGCGGGCTCGATCAGTCCGCGGCCGAGGGCCTCGCGGTAGCGGGCGTCCGCCGCGTAGAGGGTCCCTCCGCACAGGACCACGGCGGTGGAGATCGCGATGGCCCAGCGGCCCAGGGCGCCGATCCGCAGCGGCCGACGCGAGAAGTGGATCGGGAGCCGGCGCAGCACCAGCACCAGCACCACGGTCATCGCGGTCTCGACCAGCACCTGGGTGGTGGCGACGTCCGGTGCGCCGGCGACCAGGAACAGCAGGGCCACGCAGTAGCCGGTGACCGTGATCAGGAAGACCGCGCGCAGACGGCGACGGGAGCGTGCCGCGCCGAGCGCCGCGAGCGCGGCAACGGGCAGCAGTATCAGCTCGAGGGGGTGCTGGAAGAGCACGAGATTGTCCGGCAGCGGGGCCTGGCTCAGCGCGACCGGGGCGACCAGGCCGACCAGCACCACCAGCATCGTGCCCAGCGTGTACGGCAGGGAGCCTCGCTGGAACAGGGCGGTGGCAGCGATGGAGACGGCATCGGTGCCGCGCAGCATGCGGCGGAAGCCGCGCTCCGCGTCGAAGGCGTCGAGCAGGCCGCCGTCGGCCCACCGCTGCGGCGAGACGCTCTTCTGGAGCTTCGCGAAGGGGCGGGCCAGCAGCGACAGCCCGATGCCCAGGCCCAGCGTGACCACAGAGGCCAGCAGCGGGACGCCGAGGTGGGGGATGATCACCAGGTGCACGCTCTCCCCGGTCTCCGGGAGGATCGAGGAGTAGGTGCGCAGCACGTCCTCGAGCGGCGCGGCGAGGAAGGCGAGCGCGACCGAGAGCGCGGCGACGACTGCGGGAGGCAGCCAGTACAGCACCGAGATCTGCGGCTTCTCGACCCGCGGAGCGCCCGGAGCGTGCCCGAAGGCGCCGACCACGAACCGCCAGGAGTAGGCGACCGTGAGGATCGAGCCCGCGACCAGGCAGAGCAGCAGCAGGCGCTCCCATCCCCCGGCGTACCAGAGTGCGGAGTAGATCGACTCCTTGGCCACGAAGCCGTACAGCGGGGGCACGGCGGCCATCGACGCCGCCGAGACGGTGCCGATCACCGCGATCACGGGCGCCACCCGCCCCACACCGGACAGGACACGCAGGTCACGGGTGCCGAACTTCTTGTCGATGATGCCCACGACCATGAACAGCGGGGCCTTGAACACCGCGTGGGCGATCAGCATCGCCAGGCCCGCGAGCACGGCGTCGTGCGTGGCCAGGCCCGCCACCGCGGCGAGGAACCCCAGCTGGGAGACCGTGCCGTAGGCGAGCAGCAGCTTGATGTCCGTCTGTCGCAGGGCGCGCCAGCCGCCCACGAGCATGGTGGCGGCGCCGAAGGCGGCCAGCACCATGGTGACCACCTCGAGGTGGGTGAGCGCGGGGGCGACGCGGAGGATCAGGTAGACGCCGGCCTTCACCATCGCCGCGGCGTGGAGGTAGGCCGAGACCGGGGTGGGCGCGGCCATCGCGCCCGGGAGCCAGAAGTGGGTGGGCAGCAGCGCGGACTTGCTGGTGGCGCCCGCGAGGATCAGCACCATCGCGGTGATCAGGTACGGGCCGGAGTGCTCCCACATGGGATCGGCGACGATCGCGGACAGCCGCATCGTGCCCGCCTGCGAGGCGACCATCAGCAGGCCCACCAGCATCGCCAGCCCGCCGGCGGTGGTGGAGATCAGGGCGTTCAGCGCGGCACGGCGCGAGGCCTGCCTGTCCTGGTAGTGCCCGATCAGCAGGTAGGAGAAGACGGTGGTGAGCTCCCAGAAGGTGTAGATCACCATGACGTCGTCAGCCAGGACCAGGCCCACCATCGCACCGGCGAAGGCGGTCAGCACGCCGGCGAAGCGCCCCAGACCGGGCTCGGTGTCCTTGAAGTAGCGGGCGCAGTACAGCAGCACGATCGCGCCGATGCCGGTCGCGATCAGCGCGAGCACCCAGCTCAGTGCGTCCAGTCGGAAGGCGAGGTCGATCCCGAAGGCCGGGATCCAGGGCACGGACTCCTCGCGCGGCGCGTCCGCGAGGGTGCGCGGATCGATCGTGGCCAGCCACAGGGCCGACGCCGCAGGCACGACCGCCCGGGGGTAGAAGGCGTTGCGGCCGATCCAGCGGACGAGGAGGGGTCCCACGAGCGCCGCCGCGAAATGGGCGAGCAGCATCGTGAACACGCAGTACTCCGTCCGGGGATGTCAGGGGAGGGCCTCGCCCATCGTACGGCAGGCCTCCTCCGGTTTCCCTGAATCCTTTCTCACGCTCCACATCGGCGCCGGCACGGGGCGGACGTGCACCCCTTCTCACGCCGCGCTCCGTAGAGTGAGGCCATGGCCACGATCTCGGACCCGGGGGCGAGCGTGTCCGCGCCCCGCCCCGCGCGCCCACCCGTCGTCCCCTTCGCGCTGTGGGACGGAGGGATGTCGGCCTTCAGCTCCGTGATCCTCACGTTCGTGTTCGCGACCTATGTCGCCAGCGCCGTGGCATCCCAGGGGGCTGTGGGCGACGAGGCGATCCAGGCCGCACAGGCCCATGGCTCCCAGGTGCTCACCACGTGGCAGTCGATCGGGGCGGTCGCGGTCGCTCTGCTCGCTCCCCTGCTGGGGAACCTCGCCGACCGCGGCGGCGCCCGCAACGCCCTGCTGCGCATCACCACCATCGCGACCGTCGTGGTGATCGCGCTGATGCCGCTGGTGGCGCTGGATTCCGACTACCTGGTGCTCGGTGCGGTGCTGATCGCCCTGGCCGTGGTGTTCAGCGAGCTCGCCGGGGTGTTCGTCAATTCGGTGCTGCCGGAGATCTCCACTCCCGCCAACCGCGGTCGCATCTCCGGCACGGCCTGGGCGGTGGGCTACTGGGGCTCGATCGTGTGCCTGGGCATGGTGCTGGTGCTGTTCGTGATGCCGGGGACCGGTCTGCTCGGGATCACCGGGGAGGACGGCTGGAACTACCGGGCGATCCCGCTGTTCGTGGCGCTGTGGATCCTGATCGGCACGATGCCGCTGATGCTGAGGGCACCGAAGCATCCCGCCACCGCTCCGGAGGAGAGGTGGAACCCCTGGCAGGGGTATGCGCACATCGTGCGCCGCGTGATCAGGGCGTTCCGTGAAGAGCCGGTGATGCTGCAGTACCTGGTGGCCTCCGCGATCTACCGCGACGGGCTGGGTGCCGTGTTCTCGATCGCGGGCGTGCTCGCCGCGAACGCGTACGGCTTCTCCTTCACCGAGATCATCATCTTCGGGATCGCCGCGAACCTGGTGGCGGGCACCGGGGTCTACTTCGGCGGCAAGGTCGACGACCTGGTGGGGCCCCGCCCGGTGATCATCGCCGGCTGCCTGGGTGTGATCGTGCTCGGGCTGGTGGTGCTGTTCTTCGGCTCGACCCTGGTGTTCTGGATTGCGGGCCTGGCGATCTGCCTCTTCGTCGGCCCGGTGCAGTCCGCGTCGCGGAACCTGCTCACCCGCCTGTCGCAGCCTGGCCGCGAGACGGAGAACTTCGGCCTCTACGCGACCACGGGGCGTGCGCTCGGCTTCCTGGGCACCGCGGCCTTCGCCGCGACCGTCGCGATCTCGGGCGAGACCCGCACCGGGATCCTGGGGATCGTGCTGGTGATGGCGCTGGGCGTGGTCGCCTTCGCTCCGATCCGTCTCGGTGCCGCCGGCCGGGCGCCGGTCAGCTCCTGAACCCTCCCAAGCGGAACAGTCCGCAGGCCGGGGCTCAGGCGAGGTCGGAAGGATCCACGAGGAAGCCCTCCAGATCCACAACATAGCCGCCGACGGTCTCGGCGAGCAGACCGGCGATCCGGCCGATCCGCTGGTAGACGTGCTGCCAGCGTTCGGAGGTCTCCGAGGAGGGAACCTCGATCGCGTCCTCCTCCGGGTCCGCGGTGAGGTGGACCAGCTCGTAGTCCACGGCATCCTCCACCCAGTCCAGCGCGGACAGCGCCGTCGGGCGGGAGCTGCGCCCCACCCGCAGCGCGATCTCCTCGGCCTCCGGCAGCGGGATGGTGACGCTGTAGCCGCTGCGGACGACATCCTCGGGCACCTCGTCGAGCTGCGCATCCGGCTCGAGCGGCGCCAGCAGCTGCGCGAGGGACTCGGGGGCCAGCGCATGCGGGCTCACCACGGTCAGGTCCCGCACCTGGAAGGGGTGCGGCTCCAGCCGGACGCCGGCGTCCGTGACCACCGCGCCGTACAGGCGCCTCCCCAGCGACCAGGCGAGGTCCAGCGCCTGCCGCTCGACCCCGAACGGCATCCCCTCGGGGAAGGCGCGGCCGTAGCCGTGGGAGTCGACCATGCCCTCGGGCAGCGGCACCTCCCGGTCCCACGGGGTGTCGATGCTCCAGCGCCCTGCGCCGCGAGGCGAATGATCCGGCTCCAGGAAGGTGCCGTCGCCCAGATCGATCGTGCCGTCCTCACCGAGCATCGCTCCGGGGCGGACGTTGCGCACCATGGACAGCACGTCCGCGGGGCTGGTGTCGCGGGGCAGCTGCAGGCGATGACGGGTGCGGGGCTGTTCGCCGGGTGACATCGGGACCGTGTCGGTCACTGCTCCTCCTCCACGGGAATGCGGGTGCGATGGAAGTTCTGCGCAGAGCGGGACGGCGTCGGGCCGCGCTGTCCGAGATAGCGGTTGAGGTTCCCGGCGCTGCCATAGGGGCTCTGCGCCGCGCTCGAGAGCCGGAAGAAGCACAGCTGCCCGATCTTCATGCCGGGCCACAGCGCCACCGGGAGGGTGGCCATGTTGGACAGCTCGAGGGTGATGTGGCCCTGGAACCCGGGATCGATGAAGCCGGCCGTCGAATGCGTCAGCAGCCCCAGCCGGCCCAGCGAGCTCTTGCCCTCGAGACGTGCGGCGACGTCCTCGGGAAGGGTGATCTGCTCGTAGGTGGAGGCGAGCACGAACTCGCCGGGGTGGAGCATGTACGCCTCGTCGGGGTCGACCGCGACCTCACGGGTGAGGTCGGCCTGCTCACGGGAGGGATCGATCAGCGCATGCTTGTGGTTGTCGAACAGGCGGAAGAACCTGTCGATGCGCACGTCGACGGAGGCGGGCTGGATCATCTCCTCGTCGAAAGGGTCCAGACGCACCCGCCCGGCATCGATCTCGGCCCGGATGTCACGATCGCTCAGCAGCACGGCGACAAGACTAGCCCCCTCACCTGCTCCTCGACAGCCCCGTCCCAGGAACCAGGGGGCGGGAGGCTGATCCGGGGGCGGACCGCACGGCGCCGCCGCCCCGCCTCGAGGCCCCGGTTCGCCGACCACCGCCGGAAGGAGGTATGCTGATCAGCGTTCGCTCGAGCAGCGGCGGTCCCCTGAGGATCGCCACCCAGGTCGGGCGGTGCGTCGCGGGTGTAGTTCAATGGTAGAACTTCAGCTTCCCAAGCTGATAGCGCGGGTTCGATTCCCGTCACCCGCTCTCTCGGACGCCGGCCCCTGCAGGGGCCGGCGTCCTGCATTGCGGGCGCTGTCCCGTCTCGAGGCCCCTGCCGCAGCACGCCTGACCGCCACGGCCCGCCCGGCCAGCGCAGCGGCCGCCAGACGGGCCGCCGCAGCCGGCCATCGCGCCGTTCCCAGCTCGCTCCCCAGCGACGCGGAGACGTGCACGTCAGCGCCTCGACACACGGGGTTATGTCGATCTTCGCAGAAGTGTAAGAATGCGGCATGCCCAAGATCATCGGAGGGTCCCTCGAGGAGCACCGCGAGCGCACGCGCGAGAAGATCTTCGCCGCCCTCGCCGAGCTGCTCGAGACCCAGTCGTTCGAGTCGGTCACGTTCTCACGGATCGCCTCGGCGGCCGAGGTGGGCCGCACCGCGATGTACAACCACTTCCCCGACCGGGAGACCCTCCTGGTCGAATACGCGATCCACGAGACGACGGACTACATCGCGCAGCTGCGCGCCGGGGTCAGCGACTCCGCCACGCCCCGTGACGCGGTGATCGCCTACATCCACACCCAGCTGGATCTCAACGTGTCCTTCCACGTGCCGCAGACCTCCGGCGGAGCGACGCTCTCCCCGGCGACGGCCGCCCGGATGCGGGACCACGTGGTGATGATCGAGGACGTGCTGCGCACGATCGTGGCCGACGGGGTGGCCAGCGGCGACTTCGCCGAGGACATCGACGTGGGCGCGACA
>JAAZLF010000132.1 GCA_012799425.1 Actinomycetales bacterium
CAGGACCGGGTGAACCGAGCGCCAGCCGCCGCTGCACACCTTGGTCGCGCAGAAGCTGACCACGCCCGCGCTCACGCCGTTGGCGATCGAGAACGTCAGCGGCATGACCAGGATGGCGAGGAACGAGGGCACGCCCTCGCTGATCTCGTCCCAGTCGATGCGGCGGATGCCATCCATCATCATCGCGCCGACCAGCACCAGGATCGGTGCTGTGGCGGCTCCGGGGATCACCCCGGCCAGCGGCCAGAAGAACATCGCCACTGCGAACAGCAGACCGGTCACCGTGACGCTGACGCCGGTGCGTCCGCCATCCTGGATGCCGGAGGCGCTCTCGACGTAGGCACCGGTGGTCGAGGTGCCCATGAAGGCGCCGAACATCGTGGCGAGACCATCCATCGAGAACGCTGTCTTCGCACGCGGCATCTCCCCCTTCTCATCGAGATATCCCGACTTCTGGGCCAGCCCCGTCAGAGTGCCGGTGGCGTCGAAGAAGTCCACGAAGAAGAAGGTGAACACGACGCTGAGCAGGCCGAGCCCGATCGCCCCGCCGATGTCCATCTGGCCGACCAGATCGCTGGGCCACACCGGCAGGGCCACGAGGCCGTCGGTGAAGCCGGGGAAGGACTGCATCGAACCGTCCTGCGCCGTGTACACGGCGGCGCCGGTGATGATCGACAGCACGCTGGTGCCCAGGATCCCCCAGAGCAGGGCGCCCTTGACCTTGAGCTGCAGCAGCGCAGCGGTGAGCACCAGGCCCGTGATCGAGATCCAGGCGACCGGGGACGTGAGATCGCCCAGGGCGACCAGCGTGTCCGCATCCGTGACGACCAGGCCCGCGTTGCGGAAGCCCAGCAGCGCCAGGAAGCAGCCGATGCCGGCCATGATGGCGAGCTTGAGGCTGTACGGGATCGCCGAGACGATCGCCTTGCGGGCCCCGATCACGCTCAGCACCACGAAGAGCACGCCCGAGATGAACACCGCGCCCAGCGCGGTGCGCCAGGGCACGTCCATCCCCAGCACCACGGTGTAGGAGAAGAAGGCGTTCAGCCCCATGCTCGGGGCCATCGCGAAGGGATAGCGACCCACCACGCCCATCAGCAGGCAGCCGATGCACGAGGCGATCGCCGTGGTCATCAGCAGCTGGACCGGGGCGCCCGGCACATCATCGATCGCCGCGCCCAGGACCTGCGGGTTGACGAAGAGGATGTAGCTCATCGTCAGGAAGGTGACGAGACCGGCCCGGCTCTCGCGCGAGAGGGTGGATCCGGAGGCGCTCACGCCGAAATATCGGTCCACCGCTGCGACCAGCTGCTTCATGCCCGTCGGCCTCTCGGGATCCGTGGAGGGCCGCCTGCGGGGCGCTGCTGGTGCAGCTGCTCCGTCGGTGCCTGTGTCCTTGCTGTCCGTGCTCATGCTGCCCCCTCGGGCGCTAGACCGACCGCCGTTGGTCGGTGATGGGTGATCTCCTGCCCGCCGACCCACACGGACTCGATGTCCGCGCAGGTGCCCAGGGCGAAGAGTGCGGCAAGGGCGTCCTCTGCATCCTCCGCATGGCGCAGGACGGTCTCGAGGGTTCCGCCGGACCGTGGTCTGATCCAGAGGGCGTCGAACTGCTTGCCGATGGAGAGGTCGCCGACCTCGTCGGCCAGCCCGAGGGCGAGGGCGCCCGAACGGGTGGCCAGGTGCAGGAGGTCCGCCGCGCCGAGCTGGGAGCCTGCGGGGCCGCGGAGCTGCTGCATGAAGTAGGCCTGCAGGCCTTCTTTGAGGATGCCGAAGCCGGTGCCGGCTCCGACGTCCGATCCCAGCGCCACCCGGACACCGGCGTCCAGGTGTTCGCGCAGTGGGAACAATCCGCTGCCCAGCGCGGAGTTCGATGTCGGGCAGTGGGCCACCGCCGCCCCGGCCGCCGCGATCGCGGTCAGCTCCTCGGGCTGGGGGTGGACGTTGTGGGCGAGGATCGATCGCGGGCCGACCAGCCCGTGCCTCGCGTAGGTGTCGAGATAGCCGGTGGCGTCCGGGAAGAGCTCCCGCACCTGGGCGATCTCGTCGACGTTCTCGTTGATGTGGCTGGTGAACCACAGGCCCCCGGCCGGACCGGACCGCTGCTCGTGCAGCAGCTCGGCGGCGGCGGCGAGCATCTCGTCGGTGGTGGACAGGGAGAACCGGGGCGTCACCGCGTAGCGCAGGCGCCCCCGCCCGTGCCATCGCCGGGCGAGGTCCCGGCCGGCCTCGAGAGCGGCGGCCGGGGCCAGCAGCAGATCCTCGCGCAGGATGCGGTCGCTGACGACCAGGCCGGAGGTGATCCGCAGCCCGGTCCGCTCGGCCTCCTCGAAGAGCACGTCGACGGCCTGCGGGAAGTGGGAGCCGAACACCATGGCGGTCGTGGTCCCGGAGGCGGTCAGCCCGCCCAGGAACTCCCCGGCCACCTCCCGCGCGTACGCGGCGTCGACCAGGCGGGCCTCCTCGGGCAGGGCGCGCAGACGCAGCCATTCCA
>JAAZLF010000133.1 GCA_012799425.1 Actinomycetales bacterium
CCGGTGAGGTCACCGGTGCCCAGTTCAAGCAGATGCTCGAGGAGCAGTGGCAGCGCACCGCCGACGGCGGCGACGTCGAAGCGGGCGATGAGGCGTTCCTGGCCTTCAACGTCTCCGAGAACGTCGAGTACGTCTTCGACTCCACCCGCGAGCTCGACGACCGCATCGTCGACACCCGCATCAACGGCGAGTCGATCGACCCCGACGCCACCTACACGATCGTCACCGCGAGCTTCCTGTTCGAGGGCGGCGACAACATGTGGGCCCTGTCCGAGGCGCAGAATGTGCGCGACTCCGGCGTGCTGGACCGCGATGCCTTCATCAGCTACCTCGAGGCGAAGCCGGAGCTCGCCCCCGGCTACGCGCAGCGTCAGCTCGAGCTGCAGATCCTCGACGGCGGCGAGTACGACTCCGCGGCCGGCGTCGACCGCGACCCGGTGCTCCGCATCGGCAACGTCGAGTCCCAGAGCCTCGGCGCCCCCGAGATCGAGACCGTCGTCGTGGACGCCGGTGAGCACGGCACCTTCGAGGCTCCCTACGCCGCCGACGAGGAGACGGGCCGCCTGGTCGCCGACGTCACGCTCACCGACTGGCTGTGCGTGCCCGAGGGTGCCGTGGTGCCGCTGACGATCACCGCGATCCCCGAGGTCGGCACCGAGATCGTCATCGACATCCCGGCCTTCGAGTGGACCGTCGGCGGAGCTCCCGCCGAGTGCGGCGAGGACGACGACGTCTCCACCCCGCCCCCGGGCGACGGCGATGACGACGACGCCACCACCCCGCCCGCGGGCGATGGCGACGACCAGGGCAGCGACGACCAGGGCGATGCTGACCAGGGCGGCGCCGACCAGGGCGATGACAGCTCCCGGGACGACGACCCGGCCGCCGTCCTCCCCGTCGGCGACGACACCTCCGCAGGCGGCTCCCGCTCCGACCTCGCCCGCACCGGCGTGAGCGCCGGCTCGATGATCGCAGCGGCCGGACTGCTCTCCCTCGCCGGCGCCGGCGCACTGGGGCTGCGCCACCGCATGACGCGGCACTGACCCGCACCCCTGACGGAGGAGGGGCCGGACCCTCACCGAGGCCCGGCCCCTCCTCCTGTCTGCGGTGCTCCCCACACCGCCCCGTCGGCCCCGCTCTCCACCCCACCCAGGAGCATCTCCCCATGAGAAGCACTGCCCACGTCTCCGGCCTCCGCCCACGCCTCGCACGCGCCGGCGCCACCGCCGCCGCCCTCGCTCTCGGCCTGAGCCTCGCGCCCGGCTTCACCATCGCGGCGCAGGCCGCCGTCATCACCCCCGACGACATCCGCATCAACGAGGTCTACGGAGGCGGCGGCAACAGCGGCGCCGAGCTCACCCACGACTTCGTGGAGCTGACCAACAGCTCGGACACCGACGTCGACATCACCGGCTGGACCCTGGACTACGCCTCGGCCACCGGCAGCTTCGGCAACAGCTCGATGGCGCTGTCCGGGACCATCCCGGCGGGCGGGACCTTCCTGATCCAGCTCGCCCAGGGCAACGGCGGCAGCACCGCCCTGCCTGCTCCGGATGCGACCGGCACCCTCGCCATGGGCGGCTCGAGCGGCACCATCGCCCTGACGGACACCGAGGGGGCGCTCGTCTGCTCCGCGGCGGCCTGCTCCGAGGACCCGACCGTGGTCGACCTCGTGGGCTGGGGCAACGGTGCGAACAAGTTCTCCGGCGAGGCCCCGGCCGCCGCCACCTCGAACACCACCTCCCTCTCCCGCATCGCCGCGACAGGTGAGAACTCCACCGACTTCGAGGCCGGCGAGCCGACGCCCACGAACTCCGCAGGCGAGAGCGCAGGCGCGGAGCCGGGCGATCCGGGCGATCCGGGAGGCCCGGAGGACCCCGAGCAGCCGCCGGCCGACCCCACCGCAGCTTCGATTGC
>JAAZLF010000134.1 GCA_012799425.1 Actinomycetales bacterium
CGGCTCGTACCAGTTGGCGAACTCGACCGGGCCGAGCCTCTCGATCGCCGTGGGATAGTCCTCGACCTCGTAGGCGCTGAGATGGGTGGCCTGCGTGATCGGCATCGACACGAACTTCACCATCAGCAGGGTCAGCGCGATCAGCACCGGGGACAGCAGCACGAACACGATGATCCGGGTCAGCCGCAGCCTGCGCACGTTCAGGCCGAAGTCCTTGGCGCTGCCGCGCTCATCCTGGGTGAGCGCTTCCGCCTCCGGGCCCGTCGAGTGTCGTGTGCTCATCTCTGCGCTCCTGAGACGTCGTAGCGATCGAGCTTCCGCGGCAGCCGATAGGTCATCTCCCCGAGCTCCCAGATCAGCAGGGCGGTCAGCGGGATCGCCGCCGCCCAGTACCAGTCCTCGAAGCTCGCCACCCCGCGCCGCGACTCGATCGGGACGGGCTGGAGGTCGATGCCCTCCATCGTGCCCTCGATCTCGACCTCGGGGTCGTCGCGGTGGAGATAGGGGACGCCCATCTCCCCCGCGATGGTCTGGAGCTGCGGCTCGTCGATGCTCGAGATGCCCTGCTGGCCGTCGGGCCCGGTGATGTACTCGCCGTGATCCTCGCCGCCCTGCGCCTTCATCGGGCCGCCCTCGGCGGTGCCGTAGCCCAGCACCGCCCCGCCGTCGATGACGCCGGAGGCCTGGCTGAAGGACTCCGAGTCCTGTTCATCGGTGTTCTCGCCGTCGGAGAGGAAGTACACCAGCACGCTCGAGTCGGGATCCTCGCTGCGGGCCTCGGAGATCTCCACCAGCAGCGGGGTCAGCGCCCGGTCCACGTTCGAGCCCTGCGAGTACGCGGTGGGCTCGGTGGTGAGGGTGTCTATCCAGGCCGTGGCGGCGCCGGCGTCGGTGGTCAGCGGCAGCTGCTGGGTGGCGGCGGAGTCGAAGGCGATGATCGAGTAGCGCGCGCCCTCGGTCATGTCCATCACCCGCTGCATGTCCGCCTTCACCCCCTCGAGCCGCGGCTGCTCGCCCGCGTAGTCCTCCGCGTTCATCGAACCGGTGCGGTCCACCACGAAGAACACGTTCGCGTTCATCCGCTGGGTCTGCTCCCCCTCGATCGGGGTGACCGGGCGCAGGGCGACCACCAGCAGCAGCAGCACCATCACCAGGCGGCGCACCCAGGCCAGCCGCTGCCGCGGGCGACGGATCAGCAGCACCGTGCACAGGATCAGCATGGCGCCGAACAGCGGGATCGTGGCCCACAGCGGGATCAGGTGCTCGAAGTACATCAGCGCGCCCTCCATCCGAGCACCAGGATGCCCAGCAGCGACAGGAAGGTCAGCACGAAGCCCACCGTCGGATGGTCGGTGCGGACCACGGTGGGGGTCGCCCCCAGCACCTCGGCCTGCGTCTTCTGGATCTCGTTGATGATCGAGGGGATCGCCTCGGGGTCCGAGGACTCGTACAGCTCGCCGTCCTGGTCCTCGGTGGCGGTCTGCAGCTCCTCGAAGCATCGGGGGCCGCACTCGAACGCCCCGGGGTAGAAGGTGTACAGGTCGATCTCGCGCGAGGCGACCCGCTCGGTGGCCTCCTCGAGGGTGAAGATCGGCTCGCCGTTGACCTCGTTGTCCGTCGCGAAGATGATCGAGCGCGAACGATCCTGCTCCGCCTGGTCGAAGACCTGGGCGCAGGAGGCGAGGCCGTCGGGCACGATCGATGCCTCGTCCGGGATGCCGCGGGTGCCGTCGACCAGCTCCACGTACTGACGGACCTTCTCGTCGGAGTAGTCCTGGGTGCCCAGGCGGTATCCGAACTCATCGAAGTCGATCGCCTCGGAGGCGGACTCCAGCTCGCGCTTGATCAGGTCGTAGTCGTTGGTCAGCGGGAACACGGTGCGGCTTGTCGAGTTGAAGATCGACAGCGCCACCCGCTCCCCCTCGAAGCCGTCCACCATCTCGGCGAAGGTCGCGAGGATCTCGGTGTCGTACTCGTACATCGAGCCCGAGACATCCAGGCACAGCACGATGTCGCGCGAGGAGAACTCGGGGGTCTCGATCCGCTCGCTGGCGATCCGTCCGGACAGCACGGAGGCCGCGATCACGGCGAGCACCGCGATCCCCACCTGCAGCACGCGCACGATCCGTGCGGCGCGCTGGGCCCGGACGAAGCTCGGGATGCGGTCCA
>JAAZLF010000135.1 GCA_012799425.1 Actinomycetales bacterium
CCAGCCGTCCGGCAGACGGGGGTCGAAGGAGATCCTCCCGCCGTCGTGCCGCATGCCGCCGAAACCGTGCACCAGGGCATTCCAGACGCCGCCGGCGGAGGCGATGTGCACGCCGTCACCGGTGTTGCCGTGGAGGTTGCCGAGGTCCACGAACAGCCCGGCCCGGAAGTAGTCCAGAGCGGCCTTCTGATGCCCGACCTCTGCGGCCATGATCGACTGCACCACGGCGGAGAGCGAGGAGTCCCCGGTGGTGATCGGGTCGTAGTACTCGAAGTCCGCGCGCTTCTCCTCCGCGGTGAACTCGCTGCCGCGCAGGAACAGCGCCAGCACCACGTCGGCCTGTTTGAGCACCTGGAAGCGGTAGATGACCAGCGGGTGATAGTTCAGCAGCAGCGGGAACGCCTCGGCCGGGGTGCTGGAGAGATCCCAGATCTCCCGTTCCAGGAAGCGATCCTCCTGCAGGTGGATCCCGAGCGACTCGTCCTTGGCCACGTGCATGCCGTCGGCGCAGTCCTCCCACTGCTCGAGCTCCAGCTCGTCGAGGTCGAGCTCGGTGAGCACCGCCTGGTACGCGGTCTCGTCCGCCTCGCGCAGCTCGCGCACCGCCTGCGCCGCCCGGCGCAGGTTGTAGCGGGCCATCACGTTGGTGAACATGTTGTTGTTGACCACGGTGGTGTATTCGTCGGGGCCGGTCACGCCGTTGATGTGGAAGCTCGCGCTGCCGTCGGCGGTCATGCGCCAGAACCCGAGGTCCGCCCACATCCGCGCGGTCTCCACCAGCACCTGGACGCCGTCGCGGTGCTGGAAGTCGAGATCCCCGGTGACGTCGACGTACTGCGCGAAGGCATAGGCGACATCGGCGTCGATGTGGTATTGCGCGGTGCCGGCGGCGTAATAGGCCGAGGCCTCGTCCCCGTTGATCGTCCGCCAGGGGAACAGGGCCCCGCGCTGGTTCAGCTCACGGGCCCGCTCCCTGGCCTTCGGCAGCAGGTTCGTGCGGAAGCGCAGTGCGTTGCGGGCCCAGCGCGGCTGGGTGAAGGTCAGGAACGGGACGACGTAGATCTCGCTGTCCCAGAAATAGTGGCCCTCGTAGCCGGAGCCCGTCACGCCCTTGGCGGGGACGCCCCACTGGTCCGAGCGCGCCGCCGCCTGCGCGAGCTGGAACAGGCACCAGCGGGTGGCCTGCTGCTCCGCTGGCTGCCCGGGGAGCTGCACATCGGAGCTCGCCCAGAAGTCCTCGAGGTACTCGCGCTGCGCCTCGAACTGTGCCTCGAAGCCGCCGTCCCGCACCCGGTCCAGGGTGCGGCGGCAGCGGTCGAACAGCTCACGGTGGGGGACCGAGCGCGAGGAATGATAGGCGACGGATTTGCGCACGGTCAGCGACTGGCCCTCCTCGAGGTGGGCGCGCACCACCTGGCGGCCCAGATCCGCGCTGGTGTCCACCAGCTGCTCGACCGCGGCGTCGGAGTCCACCTGGTGATCCGCGCCGACGGCCAGGGTCATCCCCGAGTTCGCGACCCGGTACCCCAGCAGCATCCGGCGATCACTGTGCCAGTCCTGCAGCGGCTCCAGCACGCGATGGGTGAAGTCGGTGGTGCGGCGAGGATCCGCCTTGTCCGTGATCGGGCCGCCGGCGACCCCCTTGCCGAAGTCGTCGCGGAAATCCTGACGGTTGATGATCTGCGAGGAGATCGCGATCGGGGCCGACCCCTCGAGCATCTCCACGCTCAGCGTCATCAGCGCCAGGTGGCGCTGCGGGAAGGAGACCATGCGGGAGCTGCTGACCTTCACGCGCTTACCGGCCGGC
>JAAZLF010000001.1 GCA_012799425.1 Actinomycetales bacterium
CCGAGGGACTGACGGATCGGCACGATGTCGTTGTCGATCGTCTTGGGCAGGCCCACGACCTGCATCTCGTGGCCGTTGTCGTGCAGGTACTCCGCCAGATCCGCGGCGGTGGTGTTGGTGTCGTCGCCGCCGATGGTGTGCAGCACGTCCACGCCGTCGGCCTTGAGCTTGTTCGCGGCGACCTCGAGGGCGTTCTCGCCCTCCTGGATCAGGCCGCGCTCGACCAGGTCCGCGGTGTTGGTGAGCTTCACGCGGGAGTTGCCGATGGGGGAGCCGCCGTAGTTGTGCAGCAGGCCGGCCTTCGCACGCACCTCGTCGTCCACCACGAGCTTCTCGCCGGAGAGCAGTCCCCAGTAGCCGTGCTTGTAGGCGATGATCTCGACGTCCGGCACCAGTTCGGTGTAGCGCTCGATCAGTCCGCCGACGGCGGAGGAGAGGCAGGGGGCATAGCCACCGGCGGTCAGGAGGGCGACGCGCTTGACGGTCATAGGGGGATGTATCCCTTCACGGTTCGGGGGTCACGACGCCACGAGTCTACCGATCTCCGCGTCCGGACTCCTGTGGGTGGGCCCGTCGTGGGATCCCGGCGGGATCCGAGCCACTTGCGCGCCGGGATCGGCTCGGAATCAGCCGTGATCGTGGGCACACTGCGGTGCCTGCGGTGCCTGCGGTGGCCGGTATCCCGGGGCGATCAGGACCGCGGCGCGAGGGCTTCGAGGATCTCCTCGTGCAGCATCCCGTTGGACGCCACGGCATCTCCGCCAAAGGGGCCGTCCTCGCCGTCGAGCGAGGTGAAGCGGCCGCCCGCCTCCGTGACGATCGGGACCAGCGCGGCCATGTCGTGCAGCGCGAGCTCCGGTTCGCAGGCAACATCCACCGCGCCCTCGGCCACCAGCATGTACGACCAGAAGTCGCCATAGGCCCGGGTGCGCCAGAACCGTTGCATCAGGTTCAGCATCTGCGGCAGCCGCTCACGCTCCGCCCAGCCGTGCAGCGAGGAATAGGACAGCGAGGCCTCGTCGACGCTGCCGACGGAGGAGACCTGCAGGCGGGAGGCGCTGTTGATGCGCGTGCCCGTCCAGGCGCCGGCCTCCTCTCCGCCCCACCAGCGGCGCCCCAGAGCCGGTGCGGAGACCAGGCCCACCACGGGCCGGCCGTCCTCGATCAGACCGATCAGGGTGCCCCACACCGGCACGCCGCGCACGAAGTTGCTGGTGCCGTCGATCGGATCGATCACCCATTGGCGCGGCGAGGAGCCGGTGGTCCCGAACTCCTCGCCGATCACCTGGTCGCGCGAGCGGGAGCGCGAGAGCTGCGAGCGCACCAGCTGCTCTGCGGCGCGGTCCGCATCGGTGACCTCGGTGAGGTCGGGCTTGGTGGAGACCTCGAGGTCCTGCGCTTTGAAACGGGACATCGTCAGCTGGTCCACGGCGTCGGCCAGCACATGGGCCAGGCGCAGGTCATCGGCGAATCGACTGGACATGCGCCCCACACTACGGGTCGAGAGCATCCGCTCCGGGCAGCGACGCGGAACCGCTCGACCCCTGCCTCACAGCGGGTGGCGCAGCACTCCGGCGCAGGTCACAGGTCCCAGGGATCGTTCTCCTGCAGCGCCTGCGCGAGTCGACGGTACGAGATCAGACGGGCGGGGCCGGCAGTTCCCGCGCGGCCGTCGGCGACCAGGGAGTCCAGAGCACAGTCGGGGGCGTCCTCGAGATGGGAGCAGCCGCGCGGGCACTGCTCGGCCAGCACCGAGAGGTCCGCGAAGGCGCCGATCAGCTCATCAGGATCTACGTGGCCCAGTCCGAAGGAGCGCACACCGGGGGTGTCGATCACCCATCCGTCGTCATCGGGCAGCTGCATCGCCAGGGCCGACGAGGAGGTGTGCCGGCCGCGCCCGGTGACATCGTTGACCACGCCGATCGCCCGATCGGTACCAGGGACCAGGGCGTTGAGCAGCGTCGACTTGCCCACGCCCGAATGGCCGACCAGGACACTGACCCGGCCCGAGAGCCGCGCGCGCAGCTCCTCCAGGCCCACGATGCCGGGCTGCTGCGGGTCCGAGCCCTCCGCGGCGGGTTCCCTCCGTGTGACCACGTGGTCCAGGCCCAGCGGCGCGTAGGAGGTCAGGAAGCCCTCCGGGGAGCGCAGGTCGGTTTTGGTGAGCACCAGCAGCGCGTCGATCCCGGCCACGTAGGCCGCGACCAGGCAACGGTCGATCATCCCGCCGCGAGGCTCCGGGTTCTCGACGGCGGTGACCATCACCATCAGGTCCACGTTCGCGACCAGCGGCCGTTCGGTCGGGTCGTCGTCGTCGGCGCTGCGGCGCAGGAAGGAGCTGCGCTCGTGCACCCGCACGATCCGTGCGAGGGAGCCTTCCTGTCCCGAGACATCTCCGACCATCCCCACCAGGTCGCCCGGGACGATGGGGGAGCGTCCCAGCTCGCGGGCGCGCATCGCGGTGACCGCGCGCTCCTGCGCGGTGCCCTCGCCGACGACGGTCCGCCACCGCCCGCGGTCCACGGAGACCACGCGGGCGGTGACGGCGTCCTCATGCTTGGGCCGGTCCTTCGTCCGAGGGCGGGAGCCGCGCCGGTTGGGGCGCACGCGCACATCGCTCTCGTCGTAGTCGCGCGCCGAGCGGCTCACGCGTCGTCCACCGCCGGTTCCGGGTGCAGCATCGCCAGCCACATCCCCACGAAGTCGGGGAGCGTCTTCTGCGTGGTGCCGATGTCCACCACGCGCAGGTTCGGCACGCGCAGCCCGATGATCGCACCGGCTGTGGCCATGCGGTGGTCCTCGTAGCTCTCGAACACCGCGCCCTCCAGCGGACCGGGATGGATCTCCAGGCCGTCCTCGAGCTCTACGGTGCGCGCCCCGAGCTTCGACAGCTCCGTGGCCAGCGCCTTGAGCCGGTCGGTCTCGTGACCGCGCAGGTGGGCGACGCCGGTGAGGCGGGAGGGGGAGTCCGCGAGGGCGCACAGCGCCGACATCGTGGGCACGAGCTCCCCGACGGCGGACATATCCGCCTCGATGCCGCGGATCGTCCCCGTGCCGCGCACGCAGATCGACTCGTCCTCGCGCCAGACCTCAGCGCCCATCCGGGTCAGCAGGTCGCGGTAGGAGTCGCCCGGCTGCGTGGTGGTCTCGGGCCAGTCGTCGACCGCGATCGTGCCCGCGGTGACCATCGCCGCCGCCAGGAACGGGCCGGAGTTCGACAGATCCGGCTCGATCGTCACCTGCACCGGACGGATCTCGCCGTGGCGGACGCTCCAGCTGTGACGGCCCTGCTCATCCACCTGGTGAGAAGCATCCACTCCTGCCTGTCGCAGCGTATCGAGGGTCATCTCGATGTGCGGCAGGGAGGGCAGCGCCTCGCCCACGTGCACCAGCTCGAGATCCTGCTCCGCCCGTGCTGCGACCAACAGGGCGTTGGAGACGAACTGGCTGGAGGCCGACGCATCGACCTCCACGCGGCCGCCGCGCAGACGGCCGGTGCCGTGCACGGTCAGCGGCAGACGGCCGGGCTCACCGTGCTCGGTCACCTCGACGCCCTGCTGTCGCAGAACCTCGACGACCGCATCCATGGGGCGCGCCAGCGCCGCATCGTCACCGGTGAAGCGCACATCGCCGTGATGCAGCGCGGCGAGCATCGGCACGAAGCGCATCACCGTGCCGGCCAGACCGGTGTGGATCTCCACAGGCTCCGCGGGATGCTCCGCAGGCGGAGGCAACGGCGTGACGTGCAGCGACCCATCCTTGACCTCGAGCACGGCACCCAGCCGCTCGAGAGCGTCCCGCATCAGGCGGGTGTCGCGGGACACGAGGGCACCGCGCAGCACAGAGGGCTCATCGGCGGCGGCGGCCAGCAGCATCCAGCGCGCCGTCAGCGACTTCGAACCCGGGACCCGCACCAGGGCGTCGACCGGCTGGTCGGCGACGGGGGCGTTCCACAGCACCTCGGACATCATCGCCTCAGCCCTGCTGGACGGAGAGCTGCTTCTGAGCGGACTGCACCGTCCCCTTCGCCTTCTTCTCCAGCTTGCCGGCCTTCTTCTCCAGTTCACGCTGCTTCGCTGCGGCCTTCTTCTGGCTGCGCTCGATGAAGCTGCTGGCGCGGTAGCCGAGCGAGGGCTTGCCGTCATGGTCGACCACGGCCAGGAGCACGCCGCCGAGGAGCCCGGCGTCGGTGAGGATGGACTGGACCTCCTGGGTCAGCTCCTCGCCACGCAGCTCCCAGACCTTCTTGCGACCGGCCCAGCCGACCGAGGTGGTCAGCAGCAGGGTCGCCGCGGCGGTGCGGGGGTAGCGGTTGGTGGCGTAGAGGATCCCGGCGCCGGCCGCGATCGCTCCGGTCGCCCGCACGACGGTGCGGACGTCGACGAAGCCCGGGGTCGAGGTCTTGCCCAGGGCCGAGTCGACCGCGTCGAAGGCCTGGGGGTAGACATCGATCTCCCGCTCGGGGTGCAGTGCGGTGCGCACGCCCTCGAAGATGAAGGGGGCGGCGAGCAGCGGTCGTGCGATGCGACGAACCAGGGCCATGGTGTCCTCACGTTCTTGACGGGGGTGTCGGCAGATCCGGTGATCCGGCCGTGTCCGGCAGGTCACCGACGTCCAGACTACAGCGGAGGGAACATCCCACGGGGCGCACGCGTTGCACCCGGTGGCGAATCGGTCAGGACTGCCGATCATGACCCGGGTGAGCCGAGGTCGGCCGTGGCCGGGAGAGGGGACGATGCATGACCGCAGGAGTGATCGAAGGCGCTCCGCACCGGGTGGGTGGCGTAGGTTGGAGGGCGATGACCCAGACAGATCCCACCCCGAGCCCCGACGCGGGCCCTCCGGGCGTCGACGGCGCCGCCGCCGGCCCGGTCCTGGATGATGCCGCGGATTTCGACTTCGAGTCCGAGGCGCTGTCTCATCTGGACTCCCTCTACGGCGGTGCTCTGCGGATGACCCGCAACCCCCATGACGCCGAGGACCTGGTCCAGGACACCTTCGTCAAGGCCTTCCGGGCCCGGGACCGGTTCACCCCCGGCACGAACATGCGGGCGTGGCTGTACCGGATCATGACCAACAGCTACATCTCGATCTATCGCAAGAAGCAGCGCCGGCCCAAGGAGGCCTGGACCGACACGGTCGAGGACTGGCAGCTGGCCGAGGTCGCAGGGCACACCAGCAGCGGCCTGCGCTCTGCCGAGACCGAGGTGCTGGACACCCTGCCGGATTCTGCGGTCAAGGAAGCGCTCGGCGAGCTGCGCGAGGACTACCGCATCGCGGTCTACCTCGCCGACGTCGAGGGCTTCGCCTACAAGGAGATCGCCGAGATCATGGACACTCCGATCGGCACGGTGATGTCGCGCCTGCACCGGGGCCGGCGTCAGCTGCGCGAGATGCTCTCCGACTACGCCTACCGCAGCGGTTTCCTGCGCGAGCAGCCCCAGACCGCGAGCGCCGGCCCTGCCCGGGCCGGCACCAGCACCCCAGCGAAGGAACGGGAGGAGGAACGATGAGCCACAGCGACCCCGCACAGCAGAGCACCCCGCGCACGGGTCAGGATCTGCGCTATGGGCTGGAGGGAGCGCTCGATGGAGAGCTGCCCCGCGACCTGGTCGAACGGATGCGCCGGCACACGGCGGAATGCCCCGAGTGCCTCGAGGAGTGGGAGCATGTGCGCCTGATGAAGGAGCTGGTGCGTCGCAGCTGCACCGACCGCGCCCCCTCGGCGCTGCGCGAGCGCATCGCCGTGCAGTGCCGCACCGTCTCGGTCACCCGCACCGAGAGCGAGGACGGCACGGTCCGGGTGACGACCACCTCGACCACCACTCGCCGCACGTACCCCGCCCCCTGAGCGTCGCCGGCTCCAGGACATGACGAAGGGCCCCTCCCGCGCGGGAGGGGCCCTTCGTCGTATCGCTCGCGGCGACATCGCGGTCAGCTGTTGGGGCGCTTGCCGCGATTCGCGCTGTTCTTGCGGCGAGCCTTGCGCTTGCGTCCTCGCTTGCTCATCACGCTCTCCTCTCTTCGCCAGGGGAACTCGACGATTGTGCCACATCGCGGCGCTCTCGGCATGGTCCGCCGTGGAGCCTGCGCCCGGCTGAGGCTGAGGTCACTCGGCTTTTCCGCCGATCCGCCGACCGGGAGGCGCCGACTCAGGAAGAGGTGCCCAGCCAGGAGCCGAAGCCGGCGTGCAGCACCAGCCAGGCCATCAGGCCGTAGCCGGTCTGTCCCGGATGGTCACCGGGGGAGCGGGAGATGTCGCTCTCCCACTGGTCGTGCCCGGCGAGACCGCCGACGGTGTCCACGTAGGGGATGCGACGGCGGGAGCAGACGTCCTCGAAGGCGGCGGAGAGATCACGCACCGCACCGGTGATGCCCGGATCAGCGCTGGGCGGAGGGCCCACCACGAAGGCGGGGAGCCGCAGACGCTCGAGCCCATCGAGGATCTTGGCGAGGTTGAGCCGTGAGCGGGCCAGGGAGATCCCCGAACCCACGTCGGCCCGGCCCATCGCCACGATCACCCGGTGGTCGATCGTGCCGTCGGCCTGCCCCTGCGCGGAGAAGCGCCGCTGCACCTCCGCGTCCCAGCGCTCGGAGAGATCCGCTGACGTCTCCCCGGGCAGGGCCGCGGTGAAGACGTCGATCCGGCTGTCGGCACCCTGCTCGCTGGCCACCGCGCGGCCGAGCCAGCCCAGGGCACGGGCGTCACCGACCCCGGCGAGGAGCTCGTCTCCGAGCGCGATGATCCGGATCCGGGATTCCGGATCCGAGGCGGGCGTCATGGGCACGGTGGGCACCGGGACCTCCTGTGGGACGGGAATCTCAACACTAACGGCGACGCGGGCCACGAGCGAACCCGTGACCCGCGAGCAGGATCAGGCCTCGAAGGCCCGGTCGAGCAGATCTTCCTGCTCGATCTTGTGTGTCGAGTTCGAACCGGTCGCCGGGGAAGCGGAGGCCGGGCGGGACACCACGCGCAGCGTGCGGCCAACCTCGACGGCGAAGTTCATCGCCATGAAGGTCCATGCCCCCTGGTTCTCCGGCTCCTCCTGGACCCAGACCAGCTTCGCGTCCTGGTAGGTCTCCAGAGCCTTCTTCAGCTGCTCTGCAGGCAGCGGGTAGAGCTGCTCGACACGGATGATCGCGGTGTCCGTGGCCTCGGTGGCCTTGCGGCGCGCGACCAGGTCCCAATAGACCTTGCCCGAGGCGATGAGCACGCGCCGCACACCGGCGGGGTCCACCGTGGTGTCCGGCAGGACAGGTTCGAAGGTGCCGGAGGTGAAGTCCTCCACCGAGCTCACCGCGGCCTTGTTGCGCAGCATCGACTTCGGGGTGAAGACGATCAGCGGCTTCTTCGGCTCGGTGAGCGCCTGCTTGCGCAGCAGGTGGAAGTAGCTCGCCGGGGTCGACGGGGCCGCCACGCGCATGTTCTGCTCCGCGCACAGCTGCAGGAAGCGCTCGATGCGGGCGGAGGAGTGATCCGGCCCCTGGCCCTCGTAGCCGTGGGGCAGGAGCATGACCACGCTCGAGTTCTGGCCCCACTTCTGCTCGGAGGCGGAGATGAACTCGTCGATGATGGTCTGCGCACCGTTGACGAAGTCACCGAACTGTGCCTCCCACAGCACCAGCGACTGCGGGCTCTCGACCGAGTAGCCGTACTCGAAGCCCAGCGCCGCGAACTCCGAGAGCGAGGAATCGTAGACGTTGAAACGCGCCTGATCATCGGAGAGATGGGACAGCGGGGTCCAGGTGTCGCCGTTCTCGTGATCGATCAGCACGCTGTGACGCTGCACGAAGGTGCCGCGGCGCGAGTCCTGACCCGCCAGGCGCACCCGATGGCCCTGCAGCAGCAGGGAGCCGAAGGCGAGCAGCTCGCCGAACGCCCAGTCGATGTTGCCGGCGCCGGCCATCTGCGTACGACGCTGCAGCACCGTCATCAGCTTGGGGTGGACGGTGAAGGAGGCGGGGACCTCGCTGTGCACCTTCCCGATCTGCTCGAGCACGGAGGCGTCGACCGCGGTCTCCGCCTCGGCGGGTGCCGCGGGGCCCTGCTGGGAATCGGGCAGATCCAGGCCCTGGACGTTCGCCTCGGAGCCGGAGGATCCGGAGGCGTCGGCACGCGTGGAGGCGAAGGCCTCGTCGAGGTGCTCCTGGAAGTTGCGGACCAGACCCTCGGTCTCCTCCTCGGTGAGATCGCCGCGCTCGATCAGCACTTCGGTGTAGAGCTTGCGCGTCGAGGGCTTGTCGCCGATCAGCTTGTACATCTCCGGCTGGGTCATCGAGGGGTCATCGCCCTCGTTGTGACCGCGGCGGCGGTAGCAGACCATGTCGATGACCACGTCGCGGCGGAACTTCTGACGGAACTCGAAGGCGATCTCCGCGACCCTCACGCAGGCCTCGGGATAGTCGCCGTTGACGTGGAAGATCGGCAGCTGCGTGGACTTGGCGACGTCGGTCGAGTAGAACGACGAGCGCGAGGAGTCCGGCAG
>JAAZLF010000136.1 GCA_012799425.1 Actinomycetales bacterium
GACGAACAGGAGCACCATCCCGTGATCACCGTGCACGACCTCGCCATCCGAGTCGGGGCCCGGCTGCTCATGAGCGACGTCTCCTTCCAGATCACCCCCGGCGACAAGGTGGGCCTGGTGGGCCGCAACGGCGCCGGCAAGACCACCCTGACCAAGGTGCTCTCGGGAACGCTCGATCCCTCCGAGGGGGGTGTCGAGGTCACCGGGGAGCTCGGCTATCTCCCCCAGGACACCCATAGCGGCGAGGACTCCGAGCCGGTGCTGTCCCGCATCCTCTCGGCGCGCGGCCTGGACACCATCCTCAAGAAGCTGCGCCGCGCTGAGGAGGAGATGGGCGACATGAGCCTCACCGCGGCTCGGCGCGAGAAGGCCATGAACCGCTACCCGCGGATCGAGGCCGAGCTGGACGCCGCCGGGGGCTATGCGGCCGAGGCCGAGGCCAAGCGCATGGCCGCGAACCTGGGACTGCCCAACCGGCTGCTCGAGCAGGGGCTCGGCACCCTCTCCGGCGGTCAGCGCCGCCGCGTCGAGCTCGCCCGCATCCTGTTCTCCCAGGCAGGCACGATGATCCTGGACGAGCCCACGAACCACCTCGATCACGACTCGATCGTGTGGCTGCGCGAGTACCTGATGAACTACCGCGGCGGGGTCATCATCATCAGCCACGACGTCGAACTCGTGGAGCAGGTGGTGAACAAGGTGTTCTACCTCGATGCGAACCGCTCGATCATCGACATCTACAACATGGGCTGGAAGCAGTACCTGCGCCAGCGCGAGGACGACGAGAAGCGCCGCAAGCGCGAGCGCAGCAACGCCGAGAAGAAGGCCACCCAGCTCACTGCTCAAGCGGAGAAGATGCGCGCCAAGGCCACCAAGGCGGTCGCGGCACAGAACATGCTCAAGCGCGCCGAGCGGATGCTCGACGGGGTCGAGGGGGAGAGGCAGAAGGACCGTGTCGCCTCGCTGCGCTTCCCGAAGCCGGCCCCCTGCGGCAAGACCCCGCTCATGGCCGAGGACCTCTCGAAGTCCTACGGCAGCCTCGAGATCTTCACCAGCGTCGACCTCGCGATCGACCGGGGATCGCGCGTGGTGATCATCGGGCTCAACGGTGCGGGCAAGACGACCCTGCTGAGGATCTTGGCCGGCGTGGACCAGCCGGACACCGGATCCCTGCTGCCCGGGCACGGGCTGCGCGTGGGCTACTACGCGCAGGAGCACGAGACGCTCGATCTGGACCGCACGGTGCTCGAGAACATGATGACCGCGGCCTACGAGCTGCCAGAGGTCGAGGCGCGCAAGATCCTGGGCTCCTTCCTGTTCACCGGGGACGACGTGCACAAGCCGGCGGGCGTGCTCTCGGGCGGGGAGAAGACTCGACTGGCGCTGGCTGCGCTGGTGGTCTCCAGTGCGAACGTGCTGCTGCTGGACGAGCCGACGAACAACCTCGATCCCGCCAGCCGCGAGGAGATCCTCGGAGCCCTCGCCGCCTTCGAGGGCGCCGTGGTGCTGGTCTCCCACGACCCCGGTGCCGTCGCGGCGCTGAATCCCGAGCGCGTGCTGATGATGCCGGATGCGGTCGAGGACCTGTGGAACGCCGAGTACCAGGAGCTCATCGAACTCGCCTGAGCTCGGCCGGCTCACGTCCGGGCGTACCGCGCAGCACCGACGCCCCGCTCGTGGACCGCGCGCCAGCAGCGTGCCGGTGCCCCCCCACGGTCCGCCCGCGATGCCGGCAGGCAGATCGCGTGCCGACAGTCCGCTGACGAACCAGATCTGTCCCGGTTCCGGCTCGTCAGCGGACTGCCGAATGGAGAGGCCGGTGCCGGAGGACAGCGCGCGGAGCGTTATGGCGCTGTACTATCGAACACAAGCTGTTTCTGCTGTGACGCAGAGGCGCAGTGGCACGGTGACGCAGTGACACTGTGAACCTGCATCGAAGGGGTCCTGATGTTCGTGCTGTCCCTGTCCGGTCGTCGCGGCCACGGCCGCGCCGGCGAGGACCGCATCCCTGCGCTGCTGAGCTCCCTCGAGGGGCTCGATCTGCCCCTCGCCCCGGAGCGCACCGCGGGCCCCGAGGCGCTCGTGCTGGCCGGGCGTGCCGAGAGCGCGCTCGAGGTCCTCCTGCGCGCCACGGAGATCGGGGACCTTGCGGTGGGACTCGGCATCGGAGCCGTCGGCCTTCCTCTGCCCGGTGGCGTGCGGGAGATCTCCGGACCGGCCGTCGAGGCCGCGGCGCACGCCCTGCGGGCCGCCGCCACCACCTCCCAGGTCCCGTTGGCGGTGCGCGCAGCCGATCAGCGTCACCAGGACACCGCGGTCGACGCCGAGGCTGTGCTGCGGCTGGTGGGCTGGATGATCCGGCGTCGCAACCGCGGGCAGTGGGAGACCGTCAGGGCGCTGCGGGAGGAGCCCGGCGCCACCCAGGCCCAGCTCGCCCAGCGGCTCGGCGTGACCCAGCAGACCGTCTCGCGGGCGATGAAGACCAGCGGCTGGCGCGAGGAGAGCGCCGCGCACCCGCTCGCCGTGCGCCTGCTCAGCATGATCGACCTCACGTCGGCCCGCTGAGAGACGCTGTCCGCCCTGGCGCCAGGGTGCCTGCGCGCTATCCTTGGCACGCCCAGACGACTACCGAGGAGACTCATGGCGACGACGAATGATCTGAAGAACGGGATGGTCCTGGTGCTGGACCAGCAGCTCTGGAGCGTGGTCGAGTTCCAGCACGTCAAGCCCGGCAAGGGCCCCGCCTTCGTGCGCACCAAGCTGAGGAACGTGATGTCCGGCAAGGGCGTCGACAAGACGTTCAACGCGGGCGTCAAGGTCGAGACCGCGACCGTCGACCGCCGCGACATGCAGTTCTCTTACCTCGACGGCGACATGTTCGTGTTCATGGACACCTCGAACTGGGAGCAGACCAGCCTGACTCCGGAGATCGTCGGTGACGCGAAGGACTTCATGACCGAGGGCCAGGACGTCATCGTCGCCTTCCACGAGGGCCAGGCGCTGTTCGTCGAGATGCCGGCCTCGGTCGTCCTCACCATCGAGTTCACCGAGCCGGGCCTGCAGGGCGACCGCTCCAGCGGCGGCACCAAGCCCGCCCGTCTGCAGACCGGGCGCGAGATCCAGGTCCCCCTCTTCCTCAACGAGGGCGATCAGGTCAAGGTCGACACCCGCGGCGGCGACTACCTCGAGCGCGTCAAGTGACCTCAGGCTCTGCCCAGGGCGGCACCGGGAGCTCGGCAGGACGCCGGGCCCCGGGCCTGCCCCACCCCACCCGCGAGGGCGCCGAGGTCGAGTTCGAGCGGACGATCCCCGCCTCCGCCGATCGGCTCCACGGCCGATCGCGGGACCGCATCCGCGCGATCGACGTCCTCTTCGAGGCAGATGCGAAGCAGGCCGACGTGCTCGACGTGCTCCGCGAGCGCGTGAAGCGCACCGCAGCGCAGACCCCCCTGCCCGTGCGCTCCCGTGAGCTCGTGGAGCTGTACGCACCTCATGCCGTCGACATCGACGAGGACCTCGCCACCCATTCCCGGGACTGGCCGCTGCACCGCATGCCCGCAGTGGACCGCGCGATCCTCCGTCTCGGCAGCGCCGAGGTGCTCCACGGGGCGGATGAAGCCTCGCGCGGAGCCATCATCGGCGAGTACACGAAGATCGCCGAGGTCCTCTCGACCGACGATTCGCCGCGGTTCGTCAACGGACTGCTGCAGCGCCTGGTCGACCTTCGCGGCATGCTCTCGTGAGAGCCCGCGCCGCGACCCGCTCATGGCGGGTCGGGGCGCCCGGACCACAGGCCGGTCCGAGGGGCGGTCACCCGGGCGGGGCCCGCTGACGGCCCCGTAGACTCGGCATCGCTCGCTCGAGCACACCACCCTTTAACGACACGTCCTGTGAGGCGTGGAAGGGAGACCACAGATGAACGACGACACCTCCGCAGGCCCCCGGCCTGCGGCCAGCCCTCCGGCCGCGGACAGCTCCCGCGTGCTCGGCCCCGAGGAGATCCGGCGGGCGCTGACCCGCATAGCCCACGAGGTGCTCGAGAGCGGGCACGGCGCCGAGGACCTGGTGCTCCTGGGCATCCCGCACCGGGGCGTGCCGCTCGCCCGCCGTCTGGCGGAGCAGATCGCCCGTGCCGAGGGTCGCCCCGAGGGCGAGGATCTCACCGAGCTGTACGGCGCGCTGGACATCACGATGTACCGCGACGACCTGCGCAGCAACCCCACCCGCGCGCCGAGCCCCACCAGGATCCCCCGCTCGGGCATCGACGGACGCACCGTGGTCCTGGTCGACGACGTCCTCTACTCCGGCCGTACGATCCGTGCTGCGCTCGACGCCCTCAGCGCGATCGGGCGGCCCGCCGCCGTCAGGCTCGCGGTGCTCGTGGATCGCGGGCACCGACAGCTGCCGATCCGCGCAGACCACGTCGGCAAGAACCTCCCCACCGCCCGCAGCGAGCGCGTGCACGTCCAGCTCGCAGAGACCGACGGCACCGATGCGGTCGACATCGTGCGTCCCGGCGCCCAGGGGGAGAGGTCATGAAGCACTTCATCTCGATCGCAGACCTCACCCGCGAGGACGCCCTGGCGGTGCTCGCCACCGCCGAGCACATGGCTCAGACCCAGTCCCGCTCCATCCGCAAGCTGCCCACCCTCGTGGGCGCCACCGTGGTGAACCTCTTCTTCGAAGATTCCACGCGCACCCGGATCAGCTTCGAAGCGGCCGCGAAGCGGTTGTCCGCCGACGTCATCAACTTCTCCGCCAAGGGCTCCAGCATCTCCAAGGGGGAGTCGCTCAAGGACACCGCGCTCACCCTCCAGGCGATGGGGGCGGACGCCGTCGTGGTGCGCTCCAGCTCCTCCGGAGCTGCGCACCTGCTGGCCCACTCCGGTTGGATCGACCAGCCGATCGTCAACGCCGGCGACGGGGCTCACGAGCACCCCACCCAGGCGATGCTCGACGCCTTCACCATGCGGCGGCACCTGCGCCCCGGGGACCCGACTGCGGACCTCGCCGGGCTCCACGTGGTGATCGTCGGGGACGTCCTGCACTCGCGGGTCGCACGCTCGAACGTGCTGCTGCTGAGCCTCCTGGGCGCCCGGGTCACACTGGTGGCCCCGCCTGCACTGGTGCCCGTCGGCGCCTCTGCCTGGCCCTGCGAGATCAGCTACGACCTCGATGAGGCGCTGGCCGCAGGCCCGGACGCCGTGATGATGCTGCGGGTCCAGAGCGAGCGCATGGTCGGCGGCGGGTTCTTCCCGACGGCCGGCGAGTACTCGCGGCGCTACGGCCTGACCACCGCCCGTGCGGCGACCCTGCCCGACCACGCGATCGTGCTGCACCCCGGGCCCATGAACCGAGGGTTCGAGATCGCCGGGGCGGTCGCCGACTCGCCGCGCAGCGTCATCGTCGAACAGGTCGCCTCCGGCGTGTTCGTGCGCATGGCCGTCCTCTACCACCTGCTCGCCACCGACTCCTGGGAGGCATCCCGTGACCACTGAGAACGGCACCATCGCCGGCCCCGCCGCACAGATCGGCACCCTCGGCGCGGCGCCCGCCCCGCTGCTCATCCGCGGCGGACGCCCCTACGGCGAGGATGTCCGGGACCTCCTCATGATCGACGGACGCATCGCGGCCGTCGGCACCGATCTCACCGCCCCCGAGGGCGCAGAGGTCGTGGACGCCGACGGATGCATCGTGCTGCCGGGCCTGGTGGATCTGCACACCCACCTGCGCGAACCCGGGGGCGAGGAGGCCGAGACCGTCGAATCCGGCACTCGCGCCGCTGCCCGCGGCGGCTTCACCGCCGTGCACGCCATGGCCAACACCAC
>JAAZLF010000137.1 GCA_012799425.1 Actinomycetales bacterium
CAGAGGAAGACGGCGGGCGCGCAGCCCGTGACCGCGAGAGCCGGGGATGCCGAGCCATGCTATCCGCGTCCGCCCTCGGTAGGATCGAGGGATCGACGGACAGGAGCCACGATGGTCCCCCACCAGGCCGAACAGCCCTCAGCGCTGCTGGATCCTGCCTCCGCCGCGATGGGCGAGCTGCTGGCGCAGACCTGGCGCGAGGGCACCTTGATGCTCCCCCTGCGAGAGGACGCCTCCCCAGTCCGACTGCCGGGGATGCACAAGTCGGTGCTGCCGGCTTCGCTGTCGGGCCGGGCCCGGGTCACGCTCGCAGGCGTCGGCGAGCGCTTCGCCGCCTGGCGGGTCATCCCGCAGGAGAACGCCTCAGTGATCGTGCGGATCCCTCATGTCACCCCGGCGGAGCTGCATCAGGATCTGGCCCATGAGATCGCGGCGCTCACCTTGATCCCTGCGGACGTCGGGCCGGAGCCGATCGCCGTCCATGACGATGCCGCGACCAGCCCGCTCGGCCATCCGTACGTGGTGACCTCCGAGATGCCCGGCACAGCCGCCTCCCCCGAGGCGTGGACGGGGGCGCACCTGCGGTCCCATGCCGAGCATCTTGCGCGGCTCCACACCGTTCCCGCCCCGGGCCGGGGCCCGGTGAGCCTCGGCACCGATCCGTGGGCGGCAGTGGCCCCCGGCCCGCAGCACCTGCTGCCCGAGGTCGACGAGGAGATCGAATCCTGGAGCCAGGCGCACGGCTCCGTGATCGCGGAGCACGGCCTCGCACCGCTGCTCGAAGCTGCGCGCGGAGTGGTCGCCGCCGCCGATGCGGAGATCGCGCAGCTGGGCGGCTTCGTGCTGGCCCATGGCGATCTGTGCTCGACGAACATCCTGTGGGACGGCACCGATGAGGTCACCGGCGCTCCGCGGGTGCAGTACATCGATTTCGAATGGGCGCAGGGCGATGATCCTGCCCGGGACCTGGCGATTCTCGGCGGTGCCGTGCACGGCGGGCCCTGGTACGTGCCGCTGACCGAGGAGCAGGTGGACGCATTCGTGCGGGCCTACGTCCGAGCGCGCGGCGAGCACGGCGACGTCCCCGATTCAGCCTCCGACGTGGCCTCGCTGCGGCACCGGATGCGGGCCTGGACCGCGTACGAGCGCAGCGCGATGCTGGTGCACGTCGCATCCCGCGCCTCCACCCGGACGTCCAACCGGCGGGTGCTGCCGATGCTGCGGGGCACCCTCGCCGAGGAGCTCGGCGTCGACGCCTGAGCCGTCTCCCCCAGCGGGCTCCGGACGGCCGCCCGTCGTGCCTCGCACCACCGGGGGTGGCGCCCGCGGTGGGTGCTCTGCGTACGGTGGGCCCATGAATGACTTCGTGAAGAGTGCCGAGAGCTCCCCCAAAGGCTATGCCGCGGCCGAGGCCGCCGGGCTGCGCTGGCTCGCCGAGCCCCGGGCGGTGCCCGTGGTCGAGGTGGTCGAGGAGGAGAAGGATTCGCTGCGCCTGGCGCAGCTGGAGTCCGTCCCGCCGACGCCGG
>JAAZLF010000138.1 GCA_012799425.1 Actinomycetales bacterium
CCGGCGCCGGCCACCGAGGCATCGGCCTGCAGCGCCACCGGCGTCACGCTCACCGGGGTGTCCAGCACGGCGGTGCCGGCCGGGATGGTCCGCACCTGCCCCTCGATGCGGAAGCTGCCCTCGAGGGTCGTGTCCTCGCTCGAGGCGCCCAGCCGCACCCGGAACTCGCCGGGCTCGACGATGCGCTGCAGGTCGGGGCCGGTGAAGGAGGTGCGGTCGGCGTGCAGGCGGAAGGTGACGCGGGTGCTCTCCCCGGCGGCGAGGCCCACCTTGGTGAAGCCGACGAGCCGCTTCAGCGGGCGCACCACGCTGGCCACGGGGTCGCTGAGGTAGAGCTGGACGACCTCCATGCCGTCGCGGTCGCCGGTGTTCGAGACGGTCGCGGAGATCTCCACGGTGCCGTCGGCCGCGATCTTCTCGGCGGAGAGCGCGAGCTCGGAGTACTCGAAGCGCGAGTAGCTCAGGCCGTGGCCGAAGGGGAACAGCGGCTTGGGGTCGAGGTTGGAGATGCCCTCGCTCACCCAGCCCAGCACGGGGGCGAGGTAGGTGCCGGGCTGGCCGCCCACGCCGTCCGGGATCCCGATGGGCAGGCGGCCGGAGGGGTTGATCCGGCCGGAGAGCACGCCGGCGAGCGCGCTCGCGCCCTCCTCGCCGGGCATGAAGGCCTGCACGATGGCCCGGGCGCGGCCGCGGTAGGCACCCAGCGAGTAGGGCCGACCGGTGACGAGCAGCAGCACCACGGGGGTTCCGGTGGCGAGCACCGCCTCGACGAGGTCGTGCTGGGCGCCGGGCAGCTGGAGGCTCTCCACGTCGCAGCCCTCCCCGGAGGTGCCGGCGCCGAACAGCCCGGCGAGGTCGCCCACGGCGAGGACGGCGAGCTCGGCGTCCTGCGCGGCGGCGACGGCCTCCGCGATGCCGGAGGGGTCGGGGTCGAGGAAGTCGGTGCCCGCGGCGGTGGTGATCTGCGCGGCGGGGAACTCGGCGCTCAGCGCGTCGGTGAGGGTGGGGACGTCCACCGAGGTGCCGTTGTCCTCGAGGCGGGAGAGGACGTGGTTGGGGAAGCTGTAGCAGCCCAGGAAGCTGCGCGGCTGCACGGCGGCGGGGCCGATGAGGGCGATCGAGCCGGGCCCGCCCCCGTCGGCCGCCCCCGCGCACAGCGGGAGCAGGTCGGCGTGGTTGTCCAGCAGGATGATCGACTCCTCGGCCATCCTGCGGGCGAGGGCGCGGCTCTCGGGGGCGTCGAGGTCGATCGCCGCGCCGGTGGCGGCCGGGTCGAACTCCGGGTCCAGCAGACCCAGCTCGACCTTCTGGCGCAGGATGCGGCGCACGGCGGTGTCGATCACGTCCAGCGCGAGCTCGCCGTCCTCCACGGCGCCGGCCAGGTGCGGGTAGGCGGTGGTCTCGGGCAGCTCGATGTCCAGCCCGGCGCTGAGCGCGGCGACGGCGGCGGCGCGGTCGTCCTCCACCACGCGGTGCATGGACTGCAGGAAGCTCACGGCCCAGTAGTCGGCCACGACGGTGCCCTCGAAGCCCCAGGTCTCGCGCAGCAGCTCGGTGAGCAGCCAGCGGCTGGCCGCGGGCGGGGTCCCGTCGAGGTCCGCGTAGGAGTTCATCACCGCGCCGACCTCTCCGTGGCGCACCGCCATCTCGAAGGGGACCAGGTCGATGTCGTGCAGCTCGCGCATGCCGATGGAGACGGGGGCGTGGTTGCGGCCGGCGCGGGAGGCGGCGTGGCCCGCGAAGTGCTTGAGGGTGGCGATCACGCCGGCGGACTGCAGGCCGCGCACGTAGGCGGTGGCCAGCACGCCGGTGAGGTAAGGGTCTTCGCCCATCGTCTCCTCAATCCGGCCCCAGCGGTAGTCGCGCACGACGTCGAGCACCGGAGACAGGCCCATGTGGGCGCCGATGCCACGCATGTCGGCGCCGATCCGCTGCGCCATCTCGCCGATCAGCTCGGGGTCGAAGCTCGCACCCCAGGCGATCGCGGCGGGGTAGGTGGTCGCGCCGTGCGCCATGATCCCGGTCAGGCACTCCTCGTGGACCAGGGCCGGGATGCCATGCGGGGAGCCGGCGACGACGGCCTGCTGCATCGCGCGCAGGTTCTCCACCCCCTCTTCGGGCTCGAGCGGCGCGCTCCCGTAGGGGCGCGTGAGGTGGCCCAGGCCGCCGTCGACAGCGGCCTCGAAGGGGTCGCGCCCCTCGTCGAAGGTCGACTGCATCGGGGCGAAGCCCTCGGCGTCACCGAGGGTGGGACGCTTCCAGTAGCTCCCGAGCTGGGCAGCCTTCTCCTCGAGGCTCAGCTCGGCGAGCAGCGCCTCGACACGCTGCTCGGTGCTGCGGCTCCGGTCATTCCACGACGGAATGGTCATGACGCTCCTTCGCACGGCCCGTGACGGTCGCGAACGAGCGGCCGACGACAACGTCGGTCCCGATCGCCGCGAGGCACGCCCCGGAGGCAGTTTCAGTCTAGGTTTAGCAATCTTTTCGACTGCTTTCGGTGGCGTGAGCGTACGACAGCGAGGATCATGGGGTCAACAGCTTCCCTCCGCTAGGGTGGGGGGACAACGCTTCCACGTCGGCGATCCCGTTCGAAAAGCGCTCAATACCCGCTCGCCCCGCTGGTCGGGGAGGTTCTCGGCGCAGACGCCGCATCGAGGCCACGAGATCGTACGAACCACCGAGACCACCGCTCACCCCGTCCGAAACTTTCACTCAGGAGTAGTGCTTCACCGATGACCACCACTCAAGCCCGCGCCGGCACCCTGAACGTCGGCATGATCGGCTACGGCTTCATGGGCGCCGCGCACTCGCATGCCTGGCGCAACGCCCATCGTTTCTTCGACCTGCCGCTGACCCCGCAGCTGCGCACCCTCGCAGGCCGCACCGAGAGCGCGGTCGCCGAGGCCGCAGAGCGATTCGGCTTCGCCTCCCACACCACCCGCTGGCAGGACGTGGTCGAGGACCCCGAGATCGACATCATCGACATCTGCACCCCCGGCGACACCCACTACGAGATCGCGATGGCAGCTCTCGCGGCGGGCAAGCACGTGCTGTGCGAGAAGCCGCTGGCGAACTCGGTCGAGCAGTCCGAGGAGATGACTGCGGCGGCCCAGCGGGCCCGTGCGCAGGGCGTCCGATCGCTCTGCGGTTTCTCCTACCGCCGCACCCCGGCCCTCGCCTACGCCCGCCAGCTGATCAGCGAGGGCGCCGTCGGCGAGATCCGCCAGATCCGGGCCCAGTACCTGCAGGACTGGCTCTCGGATGCAGACGCTCCGATGACCTGGCGCCTCGACAAGGACCTCGCCGGCTCCGGCGCGCTCGGCGACATCGGAGCCCACATCATCGACCTCACCCAGTGGCTGACCGGCCAGCGGATCGCGGAGGTCTCCGGCACGCTGCAGACAGTGATCCCCACCCGACCGTCGGCCGGGACCGCACAGGGCCTGGGCGGCCGCGGCGACACCTCCGGCGAGCGCCATAACGTCACGGTCGACGACCTCGCCCTGTTCACCGCACGCTTCGAGACCGGGATCCTCGGCTCCTTCGAGGCGACCCGGATGGCGCAGGGCCGCAAGAACGCGATGCGCGTGGAGATCAACGGCTCCGCCGGCTCCGTCGCCTTCGACTTCGAGCGGATGAACGAACTGGAGGTCTACGACGCCACCGCTGCGGGAGGCCGTCAGGGCTTCACCCGCGTCCTCACCACCGAGCCGGAGCACCCCTACGCCGCCAACTGGTGGCCCACCGGCCACGGGCTCGGCTACGAGCACACCTTCACCCACCAGATCGCCGATCTCGTCACGGCGATCGGGGAGGGCACCGACCCCTCCCCCTCCTTCGAGGAAGCGCTGCAGGTGCAGCGGGTCCTCACCGCCATCGAGGCCAGCTCGGAGCACGGCTCCAGCTGGCAGAGCACCGATCCGCAGTCCCCCACCTCCCAGGAGAGCACCCGATGACCGAGCAGACC
>JAAZLF010000139.1 GCA_012799425.1 Actinomycetales bacterium
ACAAAATCGAGGACCTCATCCGTCGTGAGTCCTGGGGCGATCGACATGCTGGGCTGCTCCGTTCTGTCGAACCACGTAAGGCGCGATGTCCTACGCAGTGACTCCAAACCAGCTTGGCAGCAAGCGGGATCGACCGTTATCGGGCGTGCGGGAGCGGGACCCGTGGAGCGGGGCGTGCAGCTCCCGCTGCCGACGGGGCGCCGTGCCTGAGGTGCGCTCCCCGCGCAGATCGGTCGATTCCGAGCCCGGTGCGTGAGCTGACCGGCTCGGAATCGCTCTCTCTCGTCCGTGTGCGGGGTGAGTCTGCGAGCGGGGGAGGGCGGCGGGCAGAGGCTCTCGGCGAGGAGTCTTCGCCCGGGGGTGTTGACGCTCACATTGCAACGATGTAAATTTGGGATCGGCAACCACGGAACGTCGTGCCGCGTGCTCTCGGGACGTCGGCCGCGACGGATGAGCCCTACCACGAAGAGGTGGACCGAATGATGCATGGTTCCTCGCCCGCCGGGCCCCGGGGTCCCCGACCGGCTCCTCCCGGTGCGCGCTCGGCGCCCCGCCAGGGCACGGCCTCCTCCCTCAGCCGTCGCTCCCTCATGCAGGGAGCGGGGACGCTCGGGGCGGTGGGAGCGCTCGGGGCGCTCTCCGGCTGCGCCGGCGCCGCCGCCCGGGCGCCCGACGACATCGCCTTCTGGCACCTCCTGTCCGGGCCCGACGGCGTGACCATGGGCGAGCTCCTCGATGGCTACATGGCCACCGAGGGCGCGGCGGATGTCACGCAGACGGTGCTCGCCTGGGGTGCTCCCTACTACACCAAGCTCGCGATGGCCTCGGCGGGCGGCCGAGCGCCGGACCTCGCCGTGATGCACGCGGCCCGCGTCCCCGGCTACGCGCCCGGGGGTCTGCTCGACGAGTGGGACATCGATCTGCTCGGCGAGTTCGGCGTGCGCAAGGAGGACTTCCCCGAGCTGATCTGGGACAAGATGGTGGTGGACGGCAAGCTCACCGCGATCGCGCTCGATTCCCATCCGTTCGTCATGTACTACAACACCGAGATCGCCGAGGCGGCCGGGGTGCTGGGCGACGATGGGCTGATCCTGCCCACCGACAACCCGGAGGACTTCCGGGCGCTGCTGCTCGAGCTCGGCGGCAAGGCTCCCAGCGGCCACGGGCTCTCCTTCGGCTACCTGGGCGACGGTTCGAACCAGTGGCGCATGTTCTCCACCTACTACACGCAGCTCGGCGGCACGATCGAGCTGCCCGTCGGCGGGGAGATGGTCTACCAGGAGGAGCTCGTCGTCGAGGCGGCCGAATGGATCCTCTCCCTGATCGACGGGGAGGTCGGCCACACCGGTCACGACGGCGGCACCGCCATCTCCGAGTTCGCCACCGGCGGCTCGGGCGCCTTCTACGGCGGGGTGTGGGAATCGGGCAGCTACAAGAATGAGGGCGTCCCCTTCGACATGACGATGATCCCCGGGATCTTCGGGGAGCCCGCCGCGTATGCCGACTCGCACTCCTTCGTGCTGCCCCATCAGATGAGCCCGGACCCCGAGCGTCGCCGCAACGTCCACGAGATCGTCGCGCACATCCTGAAGAGCTCGATGGACTGGGCCGCGGCCGGTCACATCCCGGCCTACTCGCCGGTGATCGAGGACCCCGCCTACGGCGATCTGATCCCGCAGGCGCACTACGCCGACGCGGTCGACCACCTCGTCTACGACCCGCCGGCCTGGTTCAGCGGCTCCGGCTCCGACTTCCACACCTACTTCGGCAACGACATGCAGAACGTGTGGGCCAGGCGCGTCGAGCCCCTCCAGGGATGGAACGACTTCGTGGCCCGCATCAACGCGCTGCTGCTCAAGCCCACCCCGATGTGATCGCCATGCGTCGTCAAGATCTCGCCCCCGCAGTCCCCGTGCCGCCCCGTCCGCCCGTCGAAGGAGACGATCGATGACCACCGCCGACGGCCTCACCGCCTCGCCCCGCGGGGCGGCTGCGGCCTCCGCCCTCTCCGCCGGGCGCGCTCGCCGGCGCCGTGCCGACAACCTGCGCGGCTGGCTCTACTGCACGCCCTTCCTCCTCGCCTTCGGCGTGTTCCTCATCTGGCCTACCGTCTACGGGCTCTGGATGAGCTTCACGGGCACCAGCCTGGCCGGCACCAACACCCAGTTCGTGGGACTCGACAACTGGGTCGAGGCCCTCGGCGATCCGCAGGTGTGGACCTCGCTGGTCAACACCGCCTGGTTCACCGTGCTCTCGACGATTCCACTGGTGCTGGTCGCGATGCTGCTGGCGGTGCTGGTGAACATCGGCCTGCCGGGCCAGTGGTTCTGGCGCCTGTCGTTCTTCATGCCGTTCCTGCTGGCCTCCACCGTGGTCTCCCAGTTCTGGAACTGGATGTACAACCCGCAGCTGGGGCTGATCAACACGTTCCTGGGCTGGTTCGGCATCAGCGGACCGGCGTGGCTGCAGGACCCGAACACCGCCATGATCGCCGTGGTCATCACGACCGTGTGGTGGACCATCGGCTTCAACTTCCTGCTCTACCTCGCCGCGCTGCAGAACATCCCCGATCAGCTCTACGAGGCGGCCTCGCTCGACGGGGCCTGCGGATGGCGGAAGTTCCTCTCGATCACGCTCCCGCAGCTGGCGCCCACCACGGTGCTGGTGCTGGTGCTGCAGATGCTGGCGTCGCTGAAGGTCTTCGACCAGATCTACCAGATGACCGGCGGCGGCCCGGGCGGGACCACCCGGCCGGTGCTGCTGTACATCTACGAGGTCGGCTTCACCGGATACCGCTTGGGCTACGCCTCGGCGATCTCGTACATCTTCTTCTTCATGATCATCATCGTCTCGATCGCCTACATGGTGATCGCGTCCCGACGGAGTGTGAAGGCATGAGCGCCGCGAACCCGACCACCGCTGCCCTGACCCCCGTCGTGCCGCGCGAAAGGGCCGCCGTGCGCGCGGCCTCCACGAAGCGCCGCCGCGGGCCCGCGCCGGCACGCATCGCGGCCTTCGTGATCCTGGCGCTGCTCGCGCTGGCCTGGCTGGTCCCCGTCCTGTGGGCGGTGCTCACCTCGTTCAAGACCGAGGCCGAGGCCGCCGCGATGCCGGTGACGATCGTGCCCGAGGACGGCTTCACGCTCACGGCCTACCTCAACGTGCTCTCCGAGGGGCTCGTGCCGCGCTGGGCCTGGAACAGCCTGATCACCTCGGCGGCGGTCACGGTGATCACGGTGACGATCTCGGCCCTGGCCGGCTACGCGCTCTCGCGGCTGCGGTTCGCAGGCAGGTCGATGCTGATCACCCTGATCGTCGCCTCGATCATGATCCCCGGGCAGATCCTCATCGTCCCGCTGTTCCACCTGATGCTCTCGCTGAACCTGGTGGACACCTACTGGGGCATCATCCTGCCGCAGGTCGTGGCGGCGCCGATGGTGTTCATCCTCAAGAAGTTCTTCGACCAGATCCCCTTTGAGCTCGAGGAGGCCGCGCTGATGGACGGTGCGAGCCGTTTCCGCATCTTCCGCTCGATCGTGCTGCCGCTGTCCAAGCCGATCCTCGGCGCGGTCGCGATCTTCGTGTTCATCGGTGCGTGGAACAACTTCCTGTGGCCGTTCATCGTGGTCAACGACTCGAACCTGATGACGCTGCCCACCGGCCTGCAGACGGTGATCAGCGCCTACGGCATCCAGTACGCGCAGAACATGGCCCAGGCCGTGCTCGCGGCGCTGCCGCTGATCGTGGTGTTCATGTTCTTCCAGCGCCAGATCATCAAGGGCATCGCCACCACCGGCATCGCCGGCACCTGAGCAGCAGGCCCCCAGCACATCGCCCGTCGGCCTGTGGCGATCATCGCCGCCGGCCGACGGGCGCTTTCTGCGGTATCCGAGACGCGGTCCCGGGCGTGGAGAGCTCAGACCTCCTGGGTCCCCCAGAGGCTGCGGCCGTCCGGGCCCAGCACGGTGAAAGTGGTGGTCCAGGCGCCGGCGCTCTCGCGCCAGCCGCGGGTGAACACTCCGCGGTAGGTGACGCCGTCGAGGACCACAGCGGCCCTGTGTCCGGCCTCGAGGCGCCAGCGCCCCGTGCGCGCACCGCTGATCGTCCCGTTGCGGTGCAGGCGGATCCGCTGGGAGTCCACGACCTCGGCGCTGATCCGGCGGCCGTGGTCCACGAGCTGCCAGTCGCCCTCCAGCTGGGAGCGGTGGGGGAGCGCGGCGCGCTGATCGGCGGGCTCTCCCGCGTAGCGGTGCGGGGCGATGACCGGCCAGCCGTCGTGACTGAAGTGGAGGCGGTGCACGCGGACCTGGTGGAGCTCCCCGGTGTCCGGGAACCGGCTGTGCAGGAACAGGAACACGTCCGCTCCCTCAGGGTCTGCCCACGCGGAGACGTGACCGGGGGAGACATAGCCCGCACCGGGCCCCTCGGCCTCGAGGTCGGTGAAGCGGTGGTTGCCCAGCAGCTTCGCGCCGTACGGCTCGATCGAGGCGTCGTCGAACAGCGGCAGGCCCGGGTCGGCCTTCGCCTCGCGCAGGTCGTTCCCCATCGGATCGAGGTAGGGGCCCTCCACGGTCCTGGACCGGCCCACGCGCACGTTGTAGCCGCCGCTCGCATCCAGGCCGCCGAAGGTGAGCAGCAGGTAGTAGCAGCCCGTGCGGCGTGAATGCAGGATGTACGGGGCTTCGATGCGGGCGTGGTTCCCGCCGGTCAGATGGATGCCGTAGCCCTGCCCGGGCAGGGGGTGCCCGGTCATCGGGTCGAGGTCGAGCAGGAAGATGCCCCCCGAGTACGAGCCGTAGACCAGCCGGTGGCGTCCTTCTGCGTCGACGAAGGCGTGCGGGTCGATCGCGTTGGGGTGGACCTGTGCGTCATAGAGGGTGCCGTCCTCGCTGGGCTCGTCCCACATCCCTGACCGCAGGAAGATCCCCTCGTCCCGGTACGGGCCCTCGACCTCGTCGGCGATCGCGGTGCCCATCGCCGAGCGCGGTGAGGAGCCCTCGCAGGCGCAGTAGTACATGCGGAAGCGTCCGTCGGGGGTGCGGCTCACGTCCGCCGCCCACAGCGTGTCCGAGTTCGCCCAGGCGAACGCCTCGGCGAGCTCCTCGGTGACGTCCTCGAACAGGGGGTTCTGTGGGGTGACGAGGTCCGCGACGCTCTCCCAGTGCAGGAGATCGTCGCTGCGGGCGGCGGCGAGGTGGGAGCCGAACACATGGAACCGGCCGTCGGTGACGATCACGGAGGGGTCGTGCACGGAGACCTCGGTGAAGGTCGGATCCGGCAGCGGTGCGGGTCCCGGCGGGCCGGCTGCCGCGCGGGAGGCCCACAGGGCGGTGGCTCCGGCGGCGGTGGTCAGGGTGGCGGCTCCGGTGAACAGGGTGCGGCGCGAGAGGGTCGCCATGCTCAACTCCTTCGTCGAGTCCCCGCGGCGGCCCGTCATCGGGCTCCGCGCTCGACGGCGCCGCTCCGGGGAGGGGTGTGTCGTGGTCGGGTGAGGGAGCGCGGATGCACCCGACGCTACAACGTTGAAATCGCAGTGACAAGGCTTCCGAGCGGTCCCGGTCACAGGAGCATTGCCTCCGGCCGGCGCCTGGCGTGGGATGGAGGGGGCACAGTTCTCCGGGGAGTCCCGGCAGTACGCAGGAGGCAGGCAATGGCACTGGACCACGCGATCGTGATGGGCGGGGGGATGGCCGGGCTGCTCTCGGCAGCAGGCCTCGCCGGACAGTTCGAGCAGGTCACGATCATCGACCGCGACGAGCTGCGCACCGAGGGCGCCGAGGCGCTCGCCCCGCGCCGCGGCGTGCCCCACGGCGGGGTGGTCCATCGCCTGCTCGCCCTCGGCGAGAGGCGGATCGAGGATCTGCTGCCCGGCCTGCGCGAGGAGCTCCTCGCGGCGGGTGGCGAGGAGTGGATCCGGGACGCGCAGGAGCAGTCGCACGTGCAGGAGCAGGGGAGTCTCGCTCTGACCCGGCCGATGCTCGAGGGCGTGATCCGCCGCCGTGTGCTCGCCCTGCCGTCCGTGACGGCGCGCCAGGGTGCCGTGGCCGGGCTGCTCACCGAGGAGGAGGGGCGCCGGGTGAGCGGTGTCGCGGTGCGCGGCGGCGCCGCGGGCGAGCTGCACGGGGGTCTCGTGGTCGATGCGGCGGGCCGCAGCAGCCGGGCCGCCGGATGGGTCGAGGGCCTCGGCGCCGAGCGGCCCCGGGCGCTGTCCACCCGCGTCCATGTGGCCTACACCTGCCTGCGCCTGCACCTGCGCCAGGATGCCCTGCCCGAGGGGGTCCAGGATCTCGTGGTGCCCGCGACCGAGGAGCTCCCGCTCATGGTCGAGCTCGAGCCGTGCGGGAACGGCGAGCACATCCTCTCCGTCTCCGGCACCT
>JAAZLF010000140.1 GCA_012799425.1 Actinomycetales bacterium
CGGGGCCCACTCCTCGAACTCCTCCCAGGTCTCGGGAGCGCGGTCGGGCAGCCCGGCCTCGGCGAAGTGGTCCTTGTTGTAGTAGAACAGCGGCGTGGAGCGGCCGTAGGGCAGCGCCCACTGCTGGTCCTCGTACTGGTAGTCCTGGACGAGCGAGTCGCGGTAGTCGGACAGATCGATCCCGAGCTGCTCGACGAGGGAGTCGATCGGGATGATGTTGCCGTTGAGGAAGTAGCGGAACCACCACACGTCCGAGAGCACCACCACGGCGGGCAGCCCGGAGTTGGCCGCCTGCGCGGTCTGGAAGCGCTGGGCGATCTCCTCGTAGTTCGAGCCGGCGGTCACGTGGTTGACCTCGATGCCGGTCTCCTCGGTGAAGGCGTCCAGCAGCTCTGCCTCGACCTGCTGGGAGCCGCCGGGATGGTTGGTCCAGAAGTCGATCTCGGTCGCGGGCTCGACGCCTTCGAAGTCGAGGTCGAGATCCTCGGCACCGCCTGCGCCGCCCTCGCCGCCGACCTCGGGGCCGCCGCACGCGGCGAGACCCAGGGCACCGGCTCCGGCGACGCCGAGGCCCAGCAGGGAGCGTCGGCTGAACCCGCGGGGAAGGTGAAGTGAGCTGGTCATGGGAGAGGTTCCTTTCGTGGTGGTGGGGCGGACGCGGGCGCGTCAGCCGGTCACGCTGCCTTGGGTGAGTCCGGAGACGATGTGCCGCTGCAGCATCGCGAAGACGATCAGGACGGGAACGATCACCAGGACCGTGCCGGCCATGAGGATGCCCCAGCCGGAGCCCGTGTTCCCCTCGGAGTTCTGCAGGGCGGTCAGGCCCACGGGCAAGGTCATCCGGCTGGCCTCCGAGGTGATGATCAGGGGCCAGATGTAGTCGTTCCACTCGGTGACGATGGTGACCAGGGCGACCGTCGCGACCGTGGGGACCGAGATCGGCACCACCACGGACCACAGGCTGCGCAGGTGGCCCGCGCCGTCCAGCTCGGCCGCCTCGAGCATCGCCGGCGGCACGGTGAGGAAGTACTGGCGCAGCAGGAACGTGCCGAAGGCGGTGCCCAGGCCGGGCAGGATGATGCCCCAGTAGGTGTTCACGCCGCCGAGGCCGGCGATCAGCACGTAGTTGGGCAGGATCGAGACCTGCGGCGGCACCATCAGCGCCACCAGGATCAGCACGAAGATCACGCGCTTGAAGGGGAAGCGCACGAAGACCAGCGCGTAGGCGGTGAAGATCGCCAGCAGCACCTTGACGCTCGCACCGATGGTGGTGACGATGACCGAGTTCAGGAAGAAGCGCGGGATCGGCACCGAGTTCCAGGCGGCCTCGTAGTTCGCGAGCGAGGGGCTCTCCGGCAGGACCGCCAGGTCGGTGGAGAGGATCTCGTGGGGCGCCTTGAAGGAGCTGATCATCATCCACAGCAGCGGCAGCACCATCACCAGGGTCGCGACGATCAGCGGCAGGTAGCCGCCGGTGAGGGTGGACAGCAGGTTCGCGCGGGTGAACGGCCCGTTCCTGCGGTCTGCGGGGGCAGGGCGGGGGGTGGTGCTCATGAGTAGTGCACCTTCCGCTCGACGAACAGGATCTGGGCGACGGTCATGACGATCAGGATCACGAACAGCAGCACCGAGATCGTGGCCGAGTACCCGGCCCGGGAGTAGCCGCCGAAGGCCTGCAGGTAGGACTCGAAGATCATGGTGTTGGTGCCGCGGCCCGTCGGGGTCATGATGCGCAGCAGGTCGAAGGCCTGGAGGCTGTTCAGCGTGGTGGTGATCAGCAGGAAGAACGTGGTGGGGGACAGCAGCGGCAGCGAGATGCTGAAGAAGCGGCGCACCGC
>JAAZLF010000141.1 GCA_012799425.1 Actinomycetales bacterium
GAGCCCCGCGCACCTCCCCGGTCCCTGCCCCGAGGTCGAGGGTGTCGCACGTGCGGCACGGGGCCGGATCCTGGATGCCGAGGGGATGCCTCTGGAGCACCGCGACCAAGGTGAGGGCAGCGCCTCCGCCGCAGTCGACCGTGGTCCCTCCTGGCTGCCGCCCGCGCTGGTCTGTCTCGTCGGTGCGGGTCTGGCCGTGCTGCAGCTGGTCCGGCTCGTCCAGGCGGTGCCGGTCGATGGCCAGGCGCGGCCGATGACGGCCATGGTGCTCGCCAGCGCGCTCGCGGTGGGCGGCTTCTCCCTCACGCGCCTGCTGCAGCTGCTCGCGCTCGCCCGGAATCGGCGGCGCCGTCGCGCGGCCGGGCAGGCGCTGCCGGAGGTGCCCTGGCAGCTGCTCGATGCGCACTCCCTGCACGGGGTGTGGGTGGTCGGGGTGGGAGGTTCGGTCGCTCTGATGGGCGGGCTCGGGCTGTGGTCGCTGCTGGACGGACGTCCCTCCGGGCTGGAGCCGGGCTGGCCGCTGCTGCTCATCGGCGGCGCGGTGATGCTCCTGGGCCACCTGGCCCGGCAGCGCACCACCACGTGCTGGGAGGACGAGCCGGGGTACTTCTGACCTGCGGGCTCCGACAGTCGCCTGCTCTCACAGGGGCCAGACGGTGTTGACGTCCGGTGTCTTGCCCTTCTTGGTCAGCCATTCGTTCATCCCCTCGGCCCAGCGCCTGTGCCAGCCCGTCTGCTCGCGGTGCAGGTCCGCGAGCGCCGAGGCCGCGAGCTTCGGGTACTTCGCGGTGACGGCGCGCAGCACGTCCAGGGTCGCCGAGACGTCCACATCCGCGGTGTGGAGCCGGCCGTCCTGCTCCAGCCCGTAATGGGCGAGCACGTCGGTGAGGGTCCGCTTGCCCTTGCGGTAGCGGTCCATCCCTCGGTCCAGGACCAGGGCGTCGAGGACGGGGGCGATGTCATGGCCCAGACGCTGGGCGAGGGTGGGCAGGCCCAGGCGGGTCAGCTCGTTCTCGAGGATCGCGAGGTCGAAGCTGATGTTGAAGGCGACCAGGGGGACGTCCTTCGCGAGCGCCTCCGCGATCAGCGCGGCGACCTCGTCCAGCGCCGCGGCGGCGTTCATGCCGTGCGCGCGGGCGTGCTCGGTGCTGATGCCGTGGACCCGCTGCGCCGGCTCGGGGATCTCCATCTCGGGGTCGATCAGCCAGGTCGCGACGGTCTCGTTCTCCCGGCCGGGTCCCACGGAGTGCACGAGCGCGACCGTGACGATCCTGTCCTTCGCGACGTTCGTGCCGGTGGTCTCGGTGTCGAAGCCGAGCAGCGGGGCCTCGGTCCAGGGGATGGTGCTCACGGTCATGGGTTCAGCCTAGACGCGGAGCCGACGCGCCGCACCGCGGCCGTGTGGACGCAGGCGCGATGGGGAGGAATGATCACGTGCACGCCCTCCCCGCCCCTGGCGGCGCGACGACTCCCGAGGAGACCTGATGACCGCACCGTCCCTGTATCTGCACCTGCCCGGCACGGCCGCCGAGGCCCTCGAGTTCTATCGCGGGGTGTTCGGAGGCACCGTCGAACTGTCCACTTTCGCCGAGTTCGGGCGCACCGACGGCCCCTCCGACGCCATCGCGCACGGCGAGCTGACGGGGACGGTGGACCTGTGCGTCTCCGACACGGGCACGCAGGACGAGCCGTTCTCGGCGCGCGGGCTGATGGTCGCCCTGCTGGGGCGGGCGGAGCCGACGACCCTGCGCACCTGGTTCGCCGGGCTCGCCGAGGGCGGTGAGGTGGTCTCCGATCTCCAGCGCCGACCCTGGGGGGCCTCCGACGGACGGGTCCGCGACCGGTACGGCGTGCTGTGGCTGATCGGCTACGAGCACGGCACCGACCCCGCCGGGCGGGCCTCGCCCAGCCAGCGGTGAGGTCTGCGCAGCCCGGACTCAGAGCAGGGCGGCCCCGATCCCCATGCCACCGAGCAGTGCGGCGAGGGCGAGGAAGGGAGCTGACGCCGCGAGCACGAGCGCGGTGATCGCGCGGGTGCGGCCGCCGCCGGAGCGCAGCCCGATCACGCCCAGCACGATCGCCGCCAGGCCGGCGAGGGACCACGGCACCAGCGATCCGAAGCCTGCCACGACCGCCGCCTGGTACCAGCCCGGCGTGTCGGTGAGGTAGTAGCCGGAGGCGGCTTCCATCGGGACCACGGTGGCTCCCACCGCCCCCATCGCGGCGATGCCGCCGATCGCAGCCAGAAGCGCGAGGCCGAGCGCCCAGGAAGAGGTTCGGCCCGGTCGGCGCGGCGTGAGGGACACAGCGGCGGTGGTGCGAGGGGGAAGGGTCTGCGAGGTCATGACCTCGAGCCTAGGAGCCGCGCCCGGCTCCCGACACAGGGCCCTCCACCGACCGCACCGGGGGACAGCCCCCGGGTCGGGCTCAGTGCGAGCTGTAGTTCGGGGCCTCCATGATCGCGGCCATATCGTGCGGGTGGGACTCCTTGAGCCCTGCCGCGGTGATGCGCACGAACCGGCCCTTCTCCTTGAGCTCGGTGACATCGTTCGCGCCGACGTAGAACATCGACTGGTGCAGGCCGCCGGTGAGCTGATGCACGACGGAGCCGAGCTGTCCCTTGTAGGAGACCCGGCCCTCGATGCCCTCGGGCACGATCTTGTCATCGCTGGGGACATCGGCCTGGAAGTAGCGGTCCTTGGAGAAGGACTTCTTGCCGCGCGAGGACATCGCACCGAGCGAGCCCATCCCGCGGTAGGCCTTGTACTGCTTGCCGCCCACCAGCACGACCTCGCCCGGGGACTCCTCCGTGCCGGCCAGCAGGGAGCCGACCATGACGGTGTCCGCGCCCGCGACCAGCGCCTTGGCGATGTCGCCGGAGTACTGCAGGCCGCCGTCGCCGATCAGCGGGACGCCTGCGGGACCGCAGGCCTTGGAGGCTTCATGGATCGCGGTGACCTGGGGGACGCCGACTCCGGCGACCAC
>JAAZLF010000142.1 GCA_012799425.1 Actinomycetales bacterium
ACGAAGACGTCTGCGCCGCCTCCGTCGATCTCGATGAATCCGAAGCCCTTTTCGGCGTTGAACCACTTGACCGAGCCCTGTGCCATACCTGTCACCTTCTGTGTCGTCCTTCATCGATCGCACGACGCGATCGCGGTGCCGCGTGAAGCCGTCCCCCGCCGGAGCGGGTGGCGCGTTGTGTGTGCCGTACTGCTGTGCCGAGGCACCCTCGTAGGACTGTCCTGCTGGACCTGCATCACTGCAACGGCCCCATTCTGTCACGATCGTGGCCCGGTTCACACGGTCAGAGGCCCCGACCGGTCACGAAGACGTAACGAACTCGCACGGTCCCGGGCCCCGACTCCTCGCGGTCCAGGACAGCGCCGCACCTGCCGGCCCCGGTCAGCGAGAGAAGGGATCGTCCGGCGAGTCGCCATCGAAATCGGCGAGGAAGCGCTCGAAATGCTCGCCGATCTCGTCGGCCGTCGGAAGATCCATCGTGGTGGCGAGCGACGAATGATCCGCTTCGCTCAGCGCGTCGTACTGCTCCTCGAGAGCGCTGACGATCTGCCGCACCTCTCCGTTCTGGGCGAGCGTGCCCTGCAGCGCCACGGTGGCGGCGTCGGTCAGATCACCGAGGTGGACCAGGGGCAGGTCGAGCTCCGCAGCCTCGCTGACGCGCCGCAGCAGGGCGAGCGCCCCCGCCGGGAAGTCCGTGCGTGTGAGGTAGTGCGGCACCTGCGCCGCATACCCCATCGCGGGATGGCCCGCCCGGCCCAGCCGATGCTCGAGCAGGGTGCTGAAAGCGGCCGGAATGATCATCTCCGCCGATCCCTCCTCGCTGACATCCGGCGCCGTGCCCGGCGCGGGCGTCGGGCGCGTGTTCGGCCGGCCCAGCAGCGCCGGATCATTGGCGTGGGCGAACAACCCGATGGGGCGCGTGTGCGGCACCGCCATGGGCACCGCCTGCATGCCCACCACCCGCTCGACCTCGAAGTACTCCACGAGGTCGATCACCGCCTCCGTCAGCCGGCGCCACTGCAGATCCGGCTCGGGCCCGTCGAGGAACAGGAACGGGCGATCGCGCTCGTCGTACATCAGAGACAGCGTCAGCTCCGGCAGCTCCACATCGGTGTACGAGGTCCCGTCGAAGGTCGCCTGCGGCCGCGCCCCGCGGTAGTCGAGCAGCTCGTCGGTGTCGAAGGAGACCAGGGGCAGATGACGCAGCTCGTCACGGAGATAGGTCGACGCGATACGGCAGGCGTTGCCGGCATCGACCATCCCGGGCAGAGCATGGACGAGGGTGAGACCTGACCTCGGAACGGCCTGGAGCACTTCGGCGGACTCGAACCGGTAGAGATCACGGGGGTCACGCATCGCGGGCTCCTCCCTCGCGGCCTTCTGGATATCGGTGACCTGATGGCACGCGCACCCAGGCCCGTCCACCATAATGGACCACCGTGCTTCGCCGCCCCGGGGTCCGCCCGGAATCGGCGCAGCGTGAGGATGAACTGGCTGAGAGGCAGGGCCGTGGAGGACGCTGAAGGACAGATCGCCCGGGAGATCGCGCGCGAGCAGGCGTACGCGGACCGGCTCTACACGAGGCTCGACGAGCTGATCATGCAGGTCGAGCAGAACCTCGACCAGATCCAGGCCTCGCAACACGCCTCGACCCACCAGAACCGGTCCGAACGGGACTCGTTCATGGCGCTGTACGAGGACCGTCTGGCGCTGCTGCGGTCCGTGGCACGCAGCGTGGTGTTCGGCCGCCTGGACATGGATGACGACGCGCGGCACTACATCGGCCGCATCGGGCTGTTCACACCCGAGCGCGAGCAGCTGCTGGTGGACTGGCGCGCTCCCGCTGCTGCGGCCTTCTATCGCGCCACCAGTGCGGAACGGCTCGAGGTGCGGCTGCGGCGGCACCTGATCAACCGCGGACGCACCGTCGTCGGGCTCGAGGACGACGTGCTGGACCAGGCCGTGCTCGATGATCCCGATCATGACGTGGTGCTCCAGGGAGAGGGCGCCCTGCTGGCCGCCGTCTCCGGCAAGCGCACCGGCAGGATGGGCGACATCGTCGCGACGATCCAGGGCGAGCAGGATCGCATCATCCGTTCCGACAACCGCGGCGTGATGGTGGTCCAGGGCGGCCCCGGCACCGGCAAGACCGCCGTCGCGCTGCACCGTGCGGCGTACCTCCTCTACACCCATCGCCGCCGGCTCGAGCACACCGGCGTGCTGATCATGGCGCCGACCACAGGGTTCCTGCGCTACATCGAACGCGTTCTGCCGGGACTCGGCGAGTCCGGGGTCGTGATGCTCACGCCGGGCGAGCTGTTCCCCGGCATCGAGACGTTCCTGCACGACGAGGACGACGTCGCCCGAGTCAAGGGGGACGCCGCCATGGCCACCCTGATCTCCCGCGCCGTCAAGCAGCGCCAGATCATCCCCCGCCGGGACATCAGGCTGCGGATCGACGGAACGCCCCTCACCCTCTCCCGCGAGATCATCAGCGCCGCCCGGCGCGAAGCACGCGCCAGCCACAAGCCCCACAACGCCGCGCGGGCAGTATTCGTGCGGGCCGCGATGGACCGGCTGGTGGAGAAGTATGAGAAGGCGCTGCGTGCACAGGGGCAGACGATCGTCCCGGAGGACCGACCGGACCTGCTCTCCGATCTCCGGCACGATTCCGAGGTCAGGCGACAGCTGAACCTCGCATGGCTGCCCTACACTCCGCAGGGATTCCTCCGGATCCTCTTCTCCCGCCCGGATCGCCTGCGGGAGGCGGCACCCCGCTCCCTCGCCGACCGCGTCGAGCTCCTGGTGCGACCCAAGGATTCCCCGTGGACCGTCGAGGACGTCCCGCTCCTGGACGAGGTCGCCGAGCTGCTCGGCGAGGACGCCGCCCCCGCCGAAGCGAAGGCGCGCGATGATGCCGAGCGCCGTCGCGCGGACGTCGAGTATGCCCGCAAGGTCATCGAGAACATCGACACCTCGGGGATCATCCGGGCCGAGGACCTGGCGGATCAGGTCGGGCAGCTCCGTGACGGCCGCTCACTGGCCGAGCGCGCCTCCTCGGAGCGCAGCTGGACCTACGGACACGTGGTCGTCGACGAGGCCCAGGAGCACTCCCCCATGAGCTGGAGGGCGCTGATGAGGCGCGCGCCCACCAAGTCCTTCACCGTCGTCGGAGACGTCGCCCAGACCTCCTCCGCGGGCGGCACGGACTCCTGGACCGCGGCACTCTCGCCGTACGTCCAGGATCGCCTGCAGGTCGAGCACCTCACGGTCAACTACCGCACCCCGAGCCGGATCATGGACCGTGCGGTCGCAATGGCACGCGCCCACGACCTGCCCGTGACGCCCGTCAGCTCTGTGCGGGAGGGTGAACGCGATCCACGGATCGAGCGCACAGACTCCTCCGAGCTCACCGGGCGCACCGTGGAGGCGGTCTCCACCGTGCACGAGGAGCGCCTGGGGCGCCTCGCCGTGATCGTCGCCGAGGAGCGGGTGGCGCCCATCGCTGCGGCGCTGCGCGCTCGCAGCGGTCTTCCGGCGGTGGGCGTGGGCTCGGCCGGTGTGGACGATGAGATCGCGGTGATGACGGCCCAGGATGCGAAGGGCCTCGAGTTCGACGCGGTCGTGATCGTGGAACCCGCGGAGCTCATCGACGCGCATGGGGCCGGCGATCTGTACGTGGCGATGAGCCGCTCCACGCAGCATCTCGGCATCGTGCACGCCCGCGATCTGCCCGCCGGAACAACCGGCTGAGGGCGACGGCCCTCACCCTCGGGAACGAGGATCGGCGGCCGTGGCTTCCCCTCCACGACCGCCGATCTGGTGTGCACTGCGTGAGTGCACGAGGGACATCTTATGCACAGGATCCGATGCCCTCGCACCAGATCCACAAAATCTGCAGAAATGACGCGCCCCGGAAGCTCCGCGCCCCGCTCGGGCCGGTCGCTCAG
>JAAZLF010000143.1 GCA_012799425.1 Actinomycetales bacterium
CGGCCCTCGGCGTGCAGGCGCGCGTACTCCGCCGCGATCTCGGCGACCTGCTCGACGCTCTTGGCGTCGCACAGCACCGCCTCGGGGGCGCCGCGGCGCTGGGCGCGGTCCAGGTCGAGGTCGAGGAAGCCCTCGATCCGCCCGTCGGGCGCCCCCTCGAGCTCAGCCACGCTCACCCCGGCCGAGGATCTGGAGCGAGAACAGACCCGAGCGGATGCCGTCGAGGTCGAGCGTGACGTGCTGGAAGCCGGTCTCCTTGCCCGCGGCCACCAGGGCCTCGCGGATAGCGGGCTCCATCGCGCGGGGCAGCTCCTCGGTGGGCAGCTCGATACGGCCCACGGCGCCGTGATGGCGCACCCGGCAGTCGCTGAAGCCCTGCTCGTAGACGGCGTCCTCGAGGTCGTCGATCTGGCGCAGCTTCTCGGGGGTGACCTCCTGCCCGAAGGGGACGCGGGAGGCGAGGCAGGGCGCGGCGGGCTTGTCCGCGACCGGCAGGGAGAGCTGGCGCGCGATCTCACGCACCTGGGACTTCGTCACGCCGACGGCGGAGAGCGGGCGCAGCACCTGGTGGCGCTTCGCGGCGCCGGCGCCGGGGCGGTCGTGCCGGGTGGCGTCGTCCGCGTTCTCACCGTAGGCGACCGCATCCAGCTGCTGGGCGCCGACCACGTCGTCACCGATGCGGGTGAACAGCTCGTCCTTGCAGTGGAAGCATCGGGTGCCGTCGTTCTTCTGGTACTCGGGGTTCTCCCCCTCCTGGGTGGGCACCTCGAGCACCCGGACCCCGATCACCTCGGCGACCTGGTGGGCCAGGCGCCGCTCGCGGCGGGCGAGGGATGGGGAGACGCCCAGCAGGGCGACGACGCTCTGCGCGCCGAGCGCGCGCACGGCGAGGGCGAGCAGGGTCGCCGAGTCGACGCCGCCGGAGTAGGCGACGCCCAGGCGCCCCACGCCCGCGAACTCGGCGGAGACGGCGTCGGCGAGCTCGAGCGCCTCTCCGCCCAGGCGCTCCGGGGTCATCGCGGTGACCTCGAAGCCGGGATGGCCCGGCGAGAACAGGGAGGCGGGGGCCGACGGGGCCTGGCCGAGGGTGAGCGGGACCGGACGCTGGGACGTGCTGGTCACGCGCTCTGCTCCGTCGCGCCGTCACGCTCGGAGGCGAGGCGGAACAGCACCTCACCGGCATGATCGATCACCAGGGTGTCGGGGTCGTTGCGCAGCGCCTCGATGTCGAGGGAGGCGGGATCCATATGGAGGACGTTGTAGACCTCGCACTCCTCCTTCGAGATCGAGGTGGCGAAGTAGCGGTTCACCCGCTGCTTCTCCTCCCCCGTCTCGGGGTCGTAGGTGCCGAGCCCCGTGACGTGGGTGGAGTGGGCGAGCTCGCCCCAGGGGTGGTCCTTGAACCGGTCCCACTGCTTCGTGAAGTACTCGATGTTGTGATAGCCGATGTCCCGGATGCCGGGGTGCATCGCGGCGACCTCGGTGATGTGCGGGGCGTAGATGATCACGTCGCCGCCGTCGGCGCAGACGGGCTCGGACTTGTAGAAGCCCTTCGCCCCGGTCCACATGTCGTCGTACATCTCCGGCACCAGCGCGACGATCCGCTTGTAGGGCTTTTCGACGTAGGTGATGTGGGTCTGTGCGGAGATCTTCGCCATCGCGGCCCAGGCTGCCTGCGGGTCGCCGAACGCGATCGCGTTGAGCTCCTGGCCGCCCGAGAGGACATCCATGGTGAACGCGAACTTGGCGGCGTCGATGAGCTCGCTGGCAGCGTCGATCAGCTGGCGCACCGGGGTGATGCCGAGGGTGCCGATGATGCGGCTGGCGGTGATCAGCGCACCCACCCAGTGGGAGATGTCGATGACATCGTGCACCGAGCAGCCGGGGAAGAAGTACTTGTTGCCGCCGGAGAAGCCGACGACCTCGTGGGGGAAGACGGGGCCGACGATGAGGTTGATGTCGGATTCGGCGACCAG
>JAAZLF010000144.1 GCA_012799425.1 Actinomycetales bacterium
CCGGGATCAGCCGCTCCGCGTTCTGACGGATCGCCTTGAGCTTCATCGCGAGGGCGCTGCCGAAAGGTGGGCGGTCGTGCTGATCCAGGACCAGGTTCTCGGCGACGGAGAAGTCGGGCACCAGCGCGTCGTGGGTGCGGTCCTCGGGGACGAAGCCGACGCCCGCGTCGAGCACCTGCTTGGTGGAGCGGCCCACGAGCTCTCGCCCCTCGAGCGTCGCCGAGCCGTGCACGGTCTCCTGCAGGCCCAGCAGCGCCTCGGTGAGCTCCGTCTGGCCGTTGCCCTGCACTCCCGCGACGGCGAGCACCTCGCCGTGGCGCACCTCGAAGGAGACCCCGTCCAGGGTGCGCGTCCCGGCGGCATCGGTGACCCGCAGGTCGGTGACCTCGAGCGCCACCTCCCCCGGCGCGGCCTCGGACTTGTCCTGGGCGAGGGAGACCTGGCGGCCCACCATCAGCGAGGCGAGCTCGGCCTGATCGGCGGAGGGATCCGCCTCGCCCACCACCTTGCCGCGGCGGATCACGGTGATGCGATCGGAGACCGCCTTGACCTCGCGGAGCTTGTGGGTGATGAACACGATCGAGGTGCCCTCGTCCCGCAGCTGCCGCATGATCGCCATCAGCTCGTCGGTCTCGTGCGGGGTGAGCACGGCGGTGGGCTCGTCCAGCACCAGCACCTCGGCCCGGCGGCTGAGCGCCTTGATGATCTCGACCCGCTGCTGCGCGCCGACGGGGAGATCCTCAACCAGCGCATCGGGATCCAGGTCGAAGCCGAAGCGGGCGGAGATCTCCCGCACCAGGGTGCGGGCGGCGGCGATGTCGAGCAGCCCGCCCCGGGTCGGCTCGTGGCCGAGCACCATGTTCTCGGCCACGGTGAACACGGGCACCAGCATGAAGTGCTGATGGACCATGCCGATGCCGGCATCCATCGCATCGCCCGGATCGGAGAAGGCGACGGGCTCGCCGTCGATGACGATCTGCCCGCCGTCGGGCCGGTACAGCCCGTACAGCACGTTCATCAGGGTCGACTTGCCGGCCCCGTTCTCGCCGAGCAGGGAGTGGATCTCCCCGGGCTCGACGACGAGATCGATGGCATCATTGGCCACGAAGCTCCCGAAGGTCTTCGTGATCCCGCGCAGTTCGAGCTTCACAGCACTCGCTTCCGTCGGCGTCGGCCGAGAGCATCGACCGAGCGGTGTCGAGAGATGGGACGCGGCCCCCGCCCTCGCGGACGGGGACCGCGCTCATGTCAGCTGATCAGGCTGCCGCGGGAGAGCCCTCGGACTCGACGACCACGGTGCCGTCGATGATCTCCTGCGTGAGGGAGTCCAGCTCCTCGCTGAGCTCTGCAGGGACATCATCCTCGAAATCGTGGAACGGGGCCAGGCCCACGCCGCCGTTCTCGAGGGTGCCGACGTACGGGGTGCCGTCGAACTCGCCACCGGCTGCGCCGGTGATGACGTCCTCGACGCCCACGGTCATCTCCTTCATGACGGATGTGAGGATGACCGACTGTGCCTCGGGATCGGCAGAGTTGGACTCGTAGCCATCCGCGTCCACCCAGATCACCGCGCGGTTCTCGCCCTCCTTGGCGGAGGCGAGGGTGCCTGCACCGACCGGGCCGGCGACCGGCATGATGATGTCCGCCCCGGCGTTGTAGAACTCGTCGGAGACGGCCTTGCCCTTGGACTGGTCCTCGAAGGTGCCCACGATGGAGCCCTGCTGGGTCTCCTTGTTCCAGCCGAGGGGCTCGACCTCGGTGCCATGGGTCTCGTTGTAGTGCGCGACGCCGTCCACGTAGCCGTCCATGAAGATGGTGACGGTGGGGATGTCCACGCCGCCGTAGGTGGCGACCTTGCCGGTCTCGGTCATCCCGGCGGCGAGGTAGCCGGCCAGGAATGCGGCCTGAGCGGTGTCGAACTCGAGCGGCTTGACGTTGTCGAGTTCGATCGGGTTGCCGTCGGCGTCCTGGGCGGTGGAGTCGACGATCGCGAAGTCGGTGCCCTCATTGGCCTGCGCCGCGGCGCCGGTGGCCGGCGCCAGCAGGAAGCCTACGGTGATGATCAGGTCGCAGCCCTCGGTCACCATGTTGTTGATGTTCGGGGCGAAGTCCGAGTCGGAGGTGGACTCCGCGGTCTGCGTCTCGACGCCGAGATTCTCCTGCGCCGCCATCAGGCCGTTGTAGCTGGACTCGTTGAACGACTTGTCGTCCCAGCCCCCCGCATCCGAGACCATGCAGGCCTTGTAGTCGCTCGAGCCGCCACCGGCATCGCTGCCACCGCCGCCTCCGGCGTTCTCCTCAGGGGCGGTTCCACAGGCGGCGAGGGTCAGGGCGCCGGCGCCCACCAGGGCGAGCGCACGCGTGATGTTCTTCATGAAGGTTCCTTCGGGTCAGGTGCGGGGCCGGATGCACCCCGTGGGGTCCGTGGCGACAGCGCTGTCGCAGTGCGACTTGGACCATAGCCGCGCCGACCCCCGCCCGGGCGCTCCTTCGGTCCCGCCCCATGAACCGTTATGAAATCGACGCGGATGTGACGTCCGGACGAACGCCGGATGGCGCCGGCCGCGGCCGGGCCCTCAGACCGGCAGCAGATCCCTCTGCACGCAGGCCGAGGCGAGCACCGAGCCGCCGATGCCGATCGCGCGCTCGTCGATCATCAGGTCGCCCATGTGGAGGTCGTAGGTGCGGCCGCCGGGCGTGCGGGTGCCGAGCCGGGCGAGGGCCCCGGGGACC
>JAAZLF010000145.1 GCA_012799425.1 Actinomycetales bacterium
CTCGAGCCCCTGGAGGACCCCGCCGCAGTGCTGCTTCGCCTGTTCACGCTCGGCGCCGTCGTGCCCCGCGCCCAGGTGGAGGCCGTGCTGCCCTCTCTCGGAGTCGAGGGCGCGCTGACCATAGGCCTCATCGCACCTGTGGGCGAGGAGCCCGGCGCCCCGGTGCGGGCGCTGCTGGATCTGGCGCCCTACTCGGCGCAGGACGATCTCGGCGAGATCGAATGGTGGATCGCCTCGGACCTCTCTGAGCTCGCGACCGACGCGCCGCTGGGTCCGGAGCACGTGCTGGGGGTGGGCGGGGCCTCCCTGACCCTGGCGCGGATCACGCCGCGCGAGCGCACCGGCAGGGTGCTCGACCTCGGCTGCGGCGGAGGGATCCAGGCGCTGCACGCCTCGCGCCATGCGGAGCACGTGGTGGGCACGGACCTGTCCGAGCGGGCGCTGGCCTTCGCCGCCTTCAACGCGGCGCTGAACGGCATGGAGATCGAGCTGCGGCAGGGTTCTCTGCTCGAGCCGGTCGCCGAGGAGACCTTCGACCTGATCATCTCCAACCCGCCGTTCGTGATCACCCCGCGTTCCCTCGTCGAGCAGGACACCACCTGGACCTACCGCGACGGCGGCCGCGCCGGGGATGCGCTGCTGGCCGAGCTGCTGGCCGAGCTGCCCGCGCACCTGGCCCCCGGCGGCAGCGCCGTCATGCTCGGCAACTGGGAGATCCGCGAAGGCGAGGAATGGGACTCCCATCCGCGCCGCTGGATGCAGCGCGCGAGCGCCGACGGCGTCGACGCCTGGGTGCTGCAGCGCGAGCAGGAGGATCCCGCGCAGTACGCGGAGACCTGGGTCCGCGATGGCGGGATCACCGCCCGCGATGAGCGCCACGGCGTGCTGATGGATGCCTGGCTGGAGGACTTCGCCGCCCGGGACGTGGAGGGGATCGGCTTCGGCTACCTGCTGCTGCGCCGTCCGGGCAGCGGCGGCGGCCGCCCCGGGGTGCTGCGCACCGAACAGGTCCCCGGGACCGGCAGCGGCACTCACGCCGAGCACCTCGCCGCGTCCCTGCGCACCCTCGATGTGCTCGAGGCCCTCGACGACGAGGCTCTGGCCGCTGCCCGCCCGGTGCGGGCCGAGGACGTGGTCGAACGCCGCCATCTCACTCCCGGGCAGTGGGATCCGATGCTGATCGAACTGGTCCAGGGCGCCGGATTCGCCCGGGTGATGCCCGCCGATCAGCTGCTCGCCGGCACCGTCGGCGCACTGGACGGGACGCTCACGCTCGGGCAGGTGCTCGCGGCCGTCTGCGCCCTGACCGACACCGACCCCGACGAGGCGCGCGGGCGCGTGCTGCCGGCGGTGCGAGAACTGCTGATCACACAGATGGTGACCCTGTGAACGGGCCCGGCGCGCGCGGGGCCGGTCTCGCCCGACCGCTGCTGGCCCTGCTGACCTCCGCGCTGTGCACCGCAGCGATCGTGGTGCTGGCCCGCACCGCGGTGGGCACCGCAAGCGGGCAGCGGCTGGACCAGCTGATCCTCTCCGGAGCCAGGTCCCATGAGGGCCCGCTGTCGCAGTACGCCGAGCTGGCGGTGCATTCGGTGAGCCTGCCGGTGGTCGGCGGGCTGCTGGCGCTGGCCGCCGTGCTGGTGCTGGTGCGTCGGCGCTTCTCCCTGCTGGTGCCGCTGACCGCCCTGGTGCTGGGCGCGAACCTCACCACCCAGGTGCTCAAGCATGTAGTGATCACGCGTGAAGCGCTGGGCCCGGGCATCGACATCACCCCCAACTCCTTCCCCTCCGGGCACACCACGCTCGCGGCGACCGCGATGATCGCGGTGGTGCTCGCAGGAGGTCGGGCCCGGGTGGTGCTCGCTCCCGCCGGCGCACTGTGGACGACCGCGGCCGGGCTGGGCACCCTCGTGGTCGGCTGGCATCGTCCCAGCGACGTGGTCGCTGCGATCACGGTCGTCGCAGCCTGGACCTTCCTGGTCCTGGCCGTCGACGGGCTCCACATCCGCCGCCGGCGTGCACTCGCCGCCCGCACGGGACGCGGGCGCCGACGGCGCGGCGCCGAGGGGTCGGGTGCCGCGCCGCGCCTGGGCGCGGCGACCGCGGGGATGGCGGCCCTGCTGGGCCTGGGAGGTGCGGCGGGGCTCGTCCTCGGGGCGATCGGACTGCAGTCCGTGCCGCTCCCGCTGGACCTCCGTGATGCCTCCCAGCAGCTGTCGGCATTCCGCGCCACCGCGGCGCTGATCGCCGGCGGCACCGGTGCGTGGATGGCTCTGGTGCTGGTGCTGCGCACGCCGATCTCACACCGGGCACGCACACAGGAGCGTGTACCGTGAGCAGTCGCCGAGCGCTGTGACTGCGTCCGGTCACCCCGGACCACGGCACTCGGCCACGGCGGACGGGCCGCGATGCGACGCGGCGAGGAAGGACACAGCAACGTGACAGGCGGACGGCATCTGGTGATCGTCGAGTCCCCCGCGAAGGCGCGCACCATCGCGCGCTATCTCGGGGACGACTACATCGTCCAGGCTTCGGTGGGACATATCCGCGACATCCCGGTGCCGCGCGACCTCCCCGCCGAGATGAAGAAGGGCCCGTACGGCAGGTTCGGGGTCGACGTCGAGGGCGACTTCGAGCCGTACTACATCGTCAGCCCCGACAAGAAGAAGACCGTCGCGGAGCTGAAGAAGGCCCTCAAGGACGCCGACACCCTCTACCTCGCCACGGATGAGGACCGCGAGGGCGAGGCGATCGCCTGGCACCTGCTGGAGACGCTCAAGCCCAAGAAGTCCCTGCCGGTCAAGCGCATGGTCTTCCACGAGATCACCAAGGATGCGATCCTCGGGGCGCTCGAGAACACCCGCGAGATCGACACCGACCTGGTGGATGCTCAGGAGACCCGCCGCATCCTGGACCGCCTGGTGGGCTTCGAGCTCTCGCCGGTGCTGTGGCGCAAGATCAAGCCCTCCCTGTCGGCCGGCCGCGTGCAGTCCGTCGCCACCCGCCTGGTGGTCGAGCGCGAGCGCGAGCGGATGGCCTTCGTGCCCGCCGAGTACTGGGACGTCACCGGCGCGTTCGCCGGCGACGGCGAGCAGTTCACCGCCAAGATCCAGACGGTCGACGGCGCACGGGTCGCCAGCGGTTCCGACTTCGCCGACGACGGCACCCTGAAGCCCAAGGCCAAGAACGCCGCCATCCTCACCCAGGAGTCCGCCCAGACCCTGGTCGAGGCTCTCACCAAGGCGCCTGCGGTCGTCTCCGCGCTCGAGTCCAAGCCCTACACCCGCCGCCCGGCCGCACCGTTCACCACCTCCTCGCTCCAGCAGGAGGCCTCACGCAAGCTGCGCCTGGGCGCCCGTCAGGCGATGCGTGTGGCGCAGTCGCTGTACGAGAACGGCTACATCACCTACATGCGTACCGATTCGGTCACGCTCTCCGGTGAGGCGATCAAGGCTTCCCGCGCCCAGGCCGCGGAGCTGTACGGCTCGCAGTACGTGCCGGACAAGCCGCGCATCTACCAGTCGAAGTCGCAGGGCGCCCAGGAGGCGCACGAGGCGATCCGCCCCGCCGGGGACC
>JAAZLF010000146.1 GCA_012799425.1 Actinomycetales bacterium
CCGAAGACGACGTAGCGCATCACCATGATCACGACCAGCACGAGCAGCGCGATGCCCTCCACGATCGACGCCACGCGGAAACGGGCGAAGGAGGTCCTGCAGGCGACTTCGTCGAGGGGGCGGGGAGCGGGCACGGTCACACGTCCTTGTCAGAGGTAGGGCCGGCCGTCGAGCTGACGACCGAGGAGGAGGCGTTCACCTCAGCCTGATCGGCTGGGGTCTGCGCGGGGGTCTCGGCCTCGCCGAGAAGCCTCTGCATCGCCTCGCGGCGGTCGGCGATCTCGTCGAGGTGGGCCGCGCGGACGGACCGCCACCACAGGTAGAGGAAGAAGGCGCCGAACAGCACCCACTGGAGGGAGTAGCCGATGTTCTGCCAGTCGAGCCCGCGAGAGAACTCGGATTCAGCGGCAGGCAGCTGGTGCAGGTCCCCGGCGGGCTGATCGACCGAGACGAAGCCGGAGTACATCGGCGAGCCCCATTCGTTGACCAGCAGCGGTGTGGCGATCTCGCTCGCCACGGCACCGTCGACGCCGCCTGAGGCGGCCTCGCTGGCCTCGAGCCGGCCGGAGATCTCGACCTCGCCGGGCGGAGGCGCAGGCACCAGGGACGAATCGATCTGCCCCTCGGCGCCGGCGAGCTCGTCGGCCGGCAGCCACCCGCGCGCGACCGGGAGGCGCACCTCGGTGCCGTCCTCCAGCTCGACCAGGAGCGCGGAGACGACCAGCACCGCCTCGGTGCCGCCGATGTTGCGGCCCGGGATGACGACCTGCTCCCCCGGCGCGTAGCTGCCGGTGGCGGTGACGGTGTCGCCCACGATCGCGTTGGTCACCGCATCGCCCACATCGAGCACGTCCCGGATGTCCCCGAGCTCCTGGGAGCCTGCAGCCTTGCTGGAGATCGCCCGGTGGGCACGGTCCCACTGCCAGGTGGCGAGCATGCCGCACACGAGGGTCGCCACCACCATCAGGGCGAGCAGGCCCAGGAAGCGGGGGCGAAGAGCGACGCGGAGCATGGGGCCATGGTACGAGGCCCGCCCCGCAGGAATCCTGGGCGGCGACGCCTGTCACATCACAGTGCAGGAGCCGAGGGCGAGGCGCCCCTCAGCCCTTCACCGCGCCTGCGGCGAGCCCGGCCTGCCAGAACCGCTGCAGGCCCAGGAACAGCACGATCAACGGCAGCACGCCCAGCAGCGCACCCTGCATCACCGCACCGTAGGTGGGATCGAAGTAGCTCATCATCCCGTACAGGCCGAGGGTGATGGGCTTGAGCGCATCGCTGGTGAGCATCATCAGCGGCAGCAGGAAGTTGTTCCAGGTCGCCACGAAGATGAACAGGAAGATCGTGACCATCGCGGGCGCCAGCAGACGCAGCACCATCGTGAAGAAGATCCGCGGCTCCGAGGCGCCGTCGATGCGGGCCGCCTCGATCAGCTCGGTGGGGACCGAGGAATCCGCGTAGATCATCCCCAGGAACACGCCGAAGGGGCTCACGCAGGAGGGCAGGATGATCGCCCAGATCGTGTCGGTCAGGCCCAGCGAGTGGAACACGATGAACATCGGGATCGTCAGCAGCGCGATCGGCAGCAGCAGACCGGCCGAGATCACGCCGACGCTGACGCTCCGACCCGGGAAGCGGAACTTCGCGATCGCGTAGCCGGCGGAGACGGAGATCAGCGTGCCCGCCGCTCCTGCGACGGTGGAGTAGAGCAGGGAGTTGCCCACCCAGCGCCAGAAGTGGCCGCGGGTCCAGGCGAGCAGGGTCTCGTAGTTCTCCTTGAGACGGATCTCGTCCGCGAACCACAGGCCGTTGCTCGTGGTCATCGCCGCATTGGACTTCGTCGCGGCCAGCAGCAGCCAGTACAGCGGGAACAGGAAGTAGACCAGCACCACCGCGAGAACGATGAAGGTCAGCACCTTGGTGCCGCGCCGAGCCATGAAGGAGCCAGTCACTTCGAGAGCCTCCTCTGGGCCAGGATGTAGACCAGTGCGAGCAGGCCCGCGAGGACCGCCATCACCAGCGAGATCGCCGAGGCCGGGCCCACGCCGGAGGGCGAGATCTGGCCGCCGATCGCCGTGTTGTAGGCCATCATCATCGGCGTGTAGCCCGGGCCCATCCAGCCGTTGCGCACCGCGAGCACAGTGGGCTCGTTGAACAGCTGCACAGTGCCGATGATCGACAGCAGCACGGCGAGCATCGCCGCACCGCGCACCATCGGCACCTTGATCCGGGTGGCGACCTGCCAGGCGTTGGCGCCGTCGATCCGGGCCGCCTCGTACAGCTCCCCGGGGATCGCCTGCAGCGCGGCGAGGAAGATCAGCATGTTGTAGCCGGTGAACGTCCAGGTGGTGATGTTCGCCATCGACACCAGCATCAGATTGGTGGAGAAGAAATCGATCTCGAGCCCGAACCAGCCGAGCACTTCCGCGATCGGCGAGAGCTCAGGGGTATAGAGGTAGGTCCACACCAGCGCCGCGATCACGCCCGGGATCGCGTAGGGCAGGAAGTAGCCCAGGCGGAACACCGTCACCCGCTTGAGGACGGCGGAGTCGATGAGGATCGCCAGGAAGAGCGCGGCCAGGATCATCACCGGCACCTGGATGGCGCCGAACAGCATCACCCGCCCCACGCCGGACCAGAACATCTCGCTGGTCAGCACGTAGACGAAGTTGTCGAAGCCCACGAAGGCGCTGGAGACGACCTCATCGGCCGCCCCCGTGGTGCAGCCGTACAGGGGGTTCGCGCACTCCTCGTCCGCCACGGCCACCTGGCGGAAGAACGACTCTTTCACCGAGGTGATGATCGGGACGATGAAGACCAGCAGGAACATCAGGGCGAAGGGCGCCATGAATGCCCAGCCGATCAGTCCCTCACGGCGCCGTGCCCGACTCCATCTCGGGCGTCGCACCTGAGGCGGTGCGCTCGCGCTCTGTGTGCTCACTGTGTCCTGCTCTCCTTGCTGCGCTCCGGGCGGGGCCGCCGAGCGGGCAGGGTGGGACGCCGTGGTCCGCTCCCCCGCCCGTCGGCAGGTCCGCCTCCTGGGTGTTCCGGCCACGCCGGACCGGCAGGGCTCCGTCG